>NZ_CAKZPW010000154.1:0-50033 GCF_937139385.1 uncultured Maritalea sp.
CTTTGTCCACCATCTCGCTGGGTGCTTTGGCGTAGTTCCACATTTCGCGACCGACCAGAATACCTGAGTTGAAAGGTCCGCCACAGATGATTGAAGTGCCTGCCGCCTGGCATGCCGGGAATAATTCATCCAATGGTGTTTGTTCCAGCAATGTGTAACGTCCGGCTAGCAAAAACGCATCCCAATAGCCAATTTCAAGCGCGTCCAAATCCTCCAATGTAATTTCGCGCAAAATATCAGTCATGCATGGACCCCACAACTTTTAGGCGGATGCGAGTGGCATCGCCGGGCAAATAGGCCAGTGGTACGTCTTCTTGGTCCAGCAATTCAATGCTATCGGGTTGCGCGCCAGCAGCAATCGCTTTTTCAGTTGCTTCTTTTCTAGCCTGCGCCAATGCGTCTTCCCGCGTGATCTTGGCAAGAGAAAAAATGCGGTCAACTTCGCCAGAGATTTGACCAATAGCGGCACCAACGGCGTTAGCGACTGAAAAATGTTCTGGCCGAATAACCCTGAGATCACCGACTTGCTCGGGCATTAATATCGAACCGCCGCCAACAGCAAGGATCGGTATCGGCGCGGGGGATACGCGCATCCGCTCGACCGCGTTCACGATCATTTCATCGATTTTAGCTTTAGCCGCGTGCAGTTTGTCAGCACCAATTGATTTGGCTTGGTCGACATCGCCGATCTCCTCCAGCCCGAGCCCAACAACCACATCGGTTGTTGTTGTGGTCTCGCCACCAAAGATTAGGGCCTCTTGCAAGATGCGATAGCCGACAGATCGAGGCCCAACGGTCATGGCATCCCCATCGCCCTCAATAATGGTTCCACCACCCAAGGCAATCGAATATACATCCGGCATACGGAAATTTGTGCGCACACCACCGACATCAACGGTTGTGCTTGCTTGGCGAGGGAAACCTTTCACAAGCGCACCCACATCTGTGGTCGTGCCGCCCACATCCACAACAATGGCGTCGGTCTCACCTGAGAGGAAAGAAGCGCCCCGCATGGAATTGGTCGGGCCCGAAGCAAAGGTAAGAACGGGATAGGCCTGCACGAAGTCACGGTTCATCAGCGTGCCGTCGTTCTGCGTTATGTAGTAGGGGCAGGACAGCCCAACATTTTCAAGCGCATCACCAAACGCCGCCACCGTTTTCCGAGACAGGCCACGCAGTGATGCGTTCATGATGGCGGCATTTTCACGTTCAAGAATGCCCAAACGGCCAATTTCAGAGGAAAGTGTGAAATCGGCTTGCGGCAATCTTTCTTTTAACCGCTCCATGGCTATTTTTTCCATCTTGTCATTCACAGGTGAAAAGACAGAAGAAATCGCAATGGAATTAATACCAGCTGCGCCGATTTCGGCGGCGATCGTGTCCAACTCAGTCATGTCCAATGGACTGATTTCGCGCCCATCAAATTCGTGGCCTCCCTTTGCCAACCAGAATTTTCCGCCAACTGCATCGCGCATGTCGTCGGGCCAATCGACCATCGGGGGCAGACATTGGGCAGCAGGCAAACAAAGACGTACCGCAGCCGTGCGTTCCATATGTCGACGTTCAACAACCGCGTTTACAAAATGCGTGGTGCCGATCATCACTGACGAAACTTGATCTTTGGGCACGCCCGATTGTTCGAGCGCTTTGGTAATGCTCTCAGCAACGCCCCCCATTACGTCCTCGGTTGTGGGTGATTTCACCCCGGCAAGGATCGCATCGCCATCCATAATTACGGCGTCGGTATTTGTACCACCAACATCTACACCAATCCGAAACATCACTATCCTCCAAGTGCCGTGGTGGGATTAAGCACCGCCGCACGTTCTTCTTTACTAATTTTGGGTTTTTGCGCTTCTGCGGCGTCCGTTGTAACGGGAATAGCTGACAGCAACGCACGCGTATAAGAGTGCTGAGGTGTATCAAAGACTTTATCGACGGCGCCTTCCTCAACAATGGCACCGCGCCACATAACGCCAACGCGATTGCAGAAATTGCGCATGAGCGATAGGTCGTGGCTAATAAACAGATAGGTTAGATCGAACTGCTCGCGCAGCCTGTGCAGCAGCTCAATCACGGTCGATTGTACGAGTACATCCAACGCACTTGTTGGCTCGTCCAGCACCAAAATGCGTGGATTGACTGACAAAGCCCGGGCGATTGCCACCCGTTGTTTTTGCCCGCCAGACAGCTCGTGCGGATACATGTTCGCCATGTCTGCTGGCAAATCGACCATTTCCAGCAGCTCAGCGACGCGCGCGGAAATCTCTGAGGACGCGTGGTTAGTAAACTTTAGCGGCACCGCGATTTGATCGGCGATGGTCCGGCGCGGATTTAACGACGACCCGGGATTTTGATAAACGATTTGGATAAGCTTGCGAAAATCTGTCGTGCCTGCGGTCTCAGCAACATCTTGTCCGTCAATCCGGATCAGACCCTGTGTTGGGCGAATAAGCCCAAGGGTCATTTTGGCCAATGTGGTCTTACCCGATCCACTCTCACCTGCGAGACCGAAAATATCGCCAGAATTCACGTCAATGGACACATTATCGACGGCTCTATGCACGGTTCGGTGTTGATTGAAAAAGCCCGATCGAGCGTGAAAATCCTTGGACACACCCTGAATTGAAATAGCCGCAGCAGGATCAGTCTTTGTGTTTGTCACCGTGTGTACATCGGGGCCGTAAAGCGGAGGCACCGCGGCCATCAACTGTTTAGTGTAGGCATGCTTAGGCGCCCTAAATATTTCATCACGAGGGCCTGTTTCAACGATACGGCCTTTATCCATGACATAGACCCTGTCGGCCATTTCACGCACGACGCCAAGATTGTGGGTAATCAGCAAAAGAGATAGCCCCTCTTCGGCGACCAACCCGTTTAGGAGCCCAAGAATCTCATCTTGCGTTGTCACGTCTAGCGCAGTGCCCGGTTCATCTGCGATCAACAAACGGGGTTTATTCAATAGTGCCATCGCAATCAGCACCCTTTGGCGCATGCCGCCCGACAACATGACGGGATAACTGTCCAGAACGCGCGCCCCGTCAGCAAGTTGAACCTTTGAAAGCGTGTCCAAAATATGCGCTTCTCGCTCTGCGCGGCTTTGGGATCGACCGAGCCGGATATCTGCATATCGCACGATATCGTCCATTTGCCGTCGGATCGTCAGAACCGGGTTGAACGACAGCATCGGGTCTTGAAGAATGATCGAGATACCGGTGCCTTTAAGCTTGTTGCGTTCCACCTTGTTTAGATCAATTAATGAGCGCCCGTCGTAATTTATGCTTCCGCTTTCGATATGACCTGGCGGCATTGGCAACGTGCCAATTATGGTGCGCATGGTGACGGTTTTACCGGACCCTGATTGTCCAATCAGCGACACGCGTTCCCCTTCGCCAACACTGAGCGAAACATCATCTAGCACCCGCCGATATTGGCCATAAGCGCGAAAACCGATGCTAAGTCCTTGAATATCTAACAATGGCGCATTCATACTTCTACATCCATCATGTCACGTAGCCCGTCACCCAATAGGTTGAAGCCAAGGGTGGCAAAAAGGATCGCTAGGCCGGGCATAACGGCCTGCCACCACATCTCCGGCATGTATTCTGACCCGGTGGCAACCATTGTGCCTAAGTCGGGTGTCGGGGGCCGGATACCAAGGCCGAGAAAAGAAAGAGAAGCCCCGAACAGGATCACAAAACCAGCATCCAGCGAAACTTTAACCGCAATGGCGGAGATGCAATTGGGCAGCAGTTCGCGAAAGAGAATATGAACATGGGAGGCCCCGGCCAGCTTGGCGGCCTCAACGTAGTCTTCGTTCATCTGACCTTTGACGATCCGGTAGATCAAGCGCGTGTGCCAAGTCCACCACAGCAAAGTAATCGCAATCATCGCGTTGACCAGGTTAGGTGACAAAACTGCAGTAATCGCCAACGCCATCGCCAGCGGCGGCAAGGCCAACATCACATCGGTAAAGCGCATGATGATCGTTTCGGTCCACCCACCGAAGTATCCGGCGACAAGTCCCAGAACCACACCAAACGGCACGGCTACACCCAAAACACCAACCACAAGACCAAGCGAAACTCGGTAGCCAAAAAGCACACGAGAGAAAACATCGCGACCGACATTATCGGTGCCCATCAGATGGTCCCAACTTGGGGCCTGATGACGGTTGCGGAAATCAACCATCGAACCGGCACTTTCGGGCGATGGTGCAAGCAGAGGTGCAAAAACGGCTGCAACAATGACACAGATCACAATAATCGCGCCAAACAGTGCCGCCGGATTGCGTGTAAACCGATACATCGCCATTTGTCGCGACGTTAACCCGCGGGTTGCGTTGCCAATTACTTCGTTTGCGCCGCTCATTTGCTGTCCTCCGAATTCAGCCGGTGACGCGGATCAAGAATGCCAAGTATGGTATCAATTACAAGGTTTGCGATCACAAAGAAAACACCGGAAAACAGCACAACACCGATCACTGCATTAAGGTCTTTTTGTAAGATTGTCCGCACGCCATAACTGGCAATGCCGGGCCAAGAAAACACGAACTCAACAATAAAGGCGTTGCCAATGAGTGAAGCAAATTCAAGTCCTAGAATGGTGAGTGGTGCGACAGCCGAGACGCGCAACATATAGCGAAAAGTCACCACGCGCTCCGGGATGCCGTAAGCACGCGCGGCTTCTACAAAATCTCGGCTCGAAACTTCAATCATGGCCGCACGGGTGATCCTGACCACCTGGCCAATACCTGCTGCTGCCAATGCGATAGAGGGCAATATCAAATGCCGCAATGCATCTCCAACCACATCCCATCGCCATTTTAGAACACCATCCACGAGTAAGAGGCCCGTAATATCGGCGTTAAAATCGACACCGCCGTCAAGCCGCCCTGTGATGGGCAGGAACCCCCAATAGTGGGCGGCCAACAGTTGCAAAATGATCGCCAGCACGAAGCCAGGCGTTACTACGCCGATCAAAGAAAAAATCCGCGTGACATTGTCCAACCAGGTGTTTCGGTATGACGCCGCCAATATGCCGAGCGGGATGGAAATAACGATTTGCAGTATGATCGTGAACAGGACCAGTTCGAACGTCGCCGGTAGCGCGGCCATAATGTCGTCGAGCACGGGGCGCGACGTCAATAGAGATTTGCCAAGATCACCATTTGCAAGCCCATGCAGATAGGTACCCAGTTGAACGAGAAAAGGCTGATCTAGACCCATTTCAACCTGCAGTTGCAGAACCTGCTCTGGCGTAGCCTTGGGCCCCAGTGCAATCCGTGCCGGATCGCCGGGGACAATGCGCGCAATCACAAATATTAGAATAGCCAAACCAAGCAAAACAAAGAACAATGATATGCTTCTGCGAAATAAATACGAAACCATCCAGAACCTCCACAATCAACTTAGCGCCGCAAACTGTGATAGAGATATTGGAATAATGGATAGTTTTATTCCAAGTAGTCTAGTTTTTATGATTTATCTGAATTAACATAAATTTTTCAACAAGTTCACCTCGTTTTTTGACTCCAAATACTCGATAGAGGTGGGCAAGATGATACTTAATCGTCGCCTCGCTAACGGCCAAAGAGCGAGCAATTTCCTTGTTGCTCGCACCTGATTGCAGCGCTGTAACAACCCTGTACTGGTGGTATGTGATGTTAAGGTCTCGCAAACCCGCTGGCATCCAATAGCTGCGCCGAATAATATCAACGGTACGTCGTGCCAGCCGTGCAAGTTGAATATGCCCACGTGCAAACCGACCCGAGGACAAGCGCGCGCCAATTCCAGTTAGCACGTCGCGATGCTCTATAAACGGCGCCGCGTGCGCTTCTTTGACGGCGAGCCAAAATGCTTTTTCAACCAACCTTCTGCGTTGATGTCCAGCCTCTTGACGGGCGTGTTGCAAAGCATCGACTATGCTCGTGCGTGGAGAGGAAAATTCTACCTCCGTTCCATCGGGCTCCATTTCTTGAGTTGCGACTTCACGCAAGAGCGTTTGCCCGATTGGGCTATGCAATTTCTGAGGATCCAGGGCCATCGCGCCAACTTCAGCGTCGCCCAGCCGACCATCCAGCCGATCAATTGAAACCTCTAAAGCTGCGAGCACTTCTGTGACCCCGCCATGACGTTCAGTGTAGCCAGTCCGTAGTTTTTCCAGTTCGGCTAGTGCGGTGTTTCGCCCTTGCAGAAAAAACACACTTTTCACGGTAATTCTAGCCAGTTGTACGTAAATTGTTGCCCAGCTATCGTGGGCCAAAAGGGAACGCCGCAGCGTTTCCGCTCGCGCAGGGATATGTTCAAAATGTCCGGTTTCGTAGTCGAGCGTTAGCTGGATTATCTCAATAATGGCCTCTTCATTTCCGTATACTTGGCCTGACGCGCGAAACAGCTGTATTCCGAAGTTCAAGTGACGCCGAGCATCGCGCAGTCGCCCTTCCATGATGGAGAGATCTGCCAAATGTAAATGTATGAAATGCTCTAAATACTGGTGGTTTGCGTCTCTAAAAGCGGTGATGGCGCGAGTACCGGCTATGCGTGCCTCTTCAATGCGCCCGTGTTGAACAAAGAAGGCCAACATACAATTGTAGAACAGGCCCTCAAGCAAGGGGTTGGCAAGCGGAAGTCGCCGCTCAATATTGATCCATTTGTTCAATTGTTTGGTGCTCACCGGGTCACCCAGATGAATAGACATAAAAAGAGCAAACAAATCAGATTTGAACGTTCGTTCAAAGATCAATTCAGGATCATTTAGAAGGGCCATTGCCCGCCCGGCTCTGCCATGCTTGGCTAGATAAATCATGTATGCGCCAAGAAACGATTCATGTTCACGCCATAAGCCTTCAGGCATGACCGAAAGAATCTTTTCAAGGTTCTCATAGCCGTGAAAAAGTGCAAAAAGTTCACCTCCGGCGCCCTCAAATAGGCCGATACCAAGATCTCTCTCCCCGGCCTCAAAGGCACACAAAATGTCGTTTGTAATGCCGGTATCGGCAAGGTTGCACATAGTTTGAACCCTATAACTGTTGTCCTGTTAGTCAAGTATAACCGTCATTCCCACTTTCAAGATGCACCTCCCCCCCACAGAAAAAACAGTCAGTCGTTGGCTCCAACTTAGACAAAGAGGGTTTGGTCGATTAGAACAAGCAGATGCCCACGTTTTGCGCATCTGCTCAGTTACATGTACTACCCTGAAGACGGACAGTCTGAGCACGGCGCGACGCAAATCTATCAGGTGGGGCTGCTACGGGCACACATAAACTGGGCGGTAGAGCAGAGCATCTAGATCGTCAAAATCAATTTGAATTGCCGCCATTCGCGCTTTGAATGATCACGCGATCACCCGTAGTTAGTTTCAAACCACTCACAAACTGATAGCGTTCCGGCTCGCCTGTTTTCCTCACAACTGTCAGGGAATTTACCCCACCCGGAGGACAACTGTCTTTTGACCAAACCGGAATTCTTGCACGTGTATACCCAGCAGAAAGTATAGCATCCGCCCGCAATTCGTATTCTAGTCGAACCCCATGACCGCCAGAATATCCATTGCGGTACTCGGCACGCTCGGCCAAGCCTTTTTGGACAACATTCAAACCATAGCGTGCTTCACAGATTTCAACAGGGCAGTTAAAAGTGTCGCCATGACTGGTGGAGAACATCGCCGACATGCCGTCGCGTTCCGACGTCGCGCCCCATCCACCCATCTGCGGTTCTACCATCGTGTAGTTTCGTTCGAAATCAGGATGAACTCCTGCAATAACCGTTCCAAAAATTGATGAAAAGCTTCCAGCCGGAAGGCGTTCAGGAATGGCCTTTGCCATGCATTGCCAGAGTAAATCAAAAAGGCGAATGCGTGTTTCAAAATAGTACCCTTGCGGCGCTGTTGGGCCGGCATGAAAAATGGTTTTTTCTTTTGTCAGCACGCGGAGTGGTGCGAATGACCCGGCATTTGCAAACCTTTCAGGATCTGTTAGGGCCTTAAAGATCATTTGACAGGAAATAACAGACCCGTCCCGACTTGTGTTATACGGCCCATCTAGCTCGATTGGATTGTCGCGCAGATCCACCAGAAATTCATCGTCCGTTATGGTGATTGAGCTTCGCCAAATGGCACCGTCATCTTGCTCTTCTTCGATTGCAAAAGTGCCTTTTGGCAATCCTGCTAGCCCCTCTTTTGAGCGTGTTAACGCAGTGTCATAAGCATCCTCTATTGCCTGGAGGACCGCAGCTGTACCGTAAGTTTTGAAAAGACTATTGATTTGTTTTTCTGCACTTCGGCTTGCTGCTAGTTGTGCCCAAAGATCACCCTTCACAAAATCCGGCAAACGGGAATTTACGCGAATAATGTCAAAGACCCCAGCAATCTCACGGCCTTTTTCAATCAAGCGTACGCACGGAAGGCGAAGTCCTTCTGCAAAAATTTCGGTAACATCGGTCGCCATGGAACCAGGAACTTTGCCACCGACATCCCCCCAATGCGCGATAGAGGCAGTCCAAGCCACGCACTCACCGTCAAAAAAGACGGGTTTTGCAATTACAACGTCATTTAGGTGCGTCACACCACCAAAGTTTGGATCGTTGGTGACGAACACGTCGCCTTCAGCGATGGTTTGTCCATGTTTACCAATGATGAACTGAACAGCCTTGTCTAAGACACCAACGAATGTGGGGATTCCAGCGCCCGAACTTACTAAATTGCCAGTTCCATCCATTATTCCTGTTCCCACGTCGAGCACCTCATAAATAATGGGGCTCATCGCCGTTTTGCGCAAAACTGCGAACATTTCATCGGCCGCCGCAGTAAGTCCGGCTTGTATTACAGAGATTGTAAACGGGTCACATGTCATAATTCTACCAAATCAGTGGGAGTTCAGAAAGAGGTTCAGGGCCATCGGCTCGTTGGAAAACGAATTCCTGGAGCCGAAGACCAAATTGACTTGGCAAACACACTCTTGGTTCTATTGAAAGGACAATAGTTTCAGCCAATTTCGTTTCGGTGGGAGCAGATATATAGGCTCTTCACGGCCTTCAATGCCAAGGCATACTGCTCACAATTTAGTTGGCTTCCACGATGATGCGGTTTCCAAAGATGTTTGAACTATCAAATACACCGATTGTAGCCATTTCCTCTTCTGAGGGAGATTCACAAGACCATTTTCGACTGGGTATCCAATTGCATTTTGTCTTCATCTCAGCCGCGTATTCCGCTTCTTTTAGCGCTGCGATGGAAACATCTATGACAGGAACACCAAGGTGTTTTTCTAACGTTTCATGAAAGCCAATTTCCATCGTGCATCCTAGTATGACGGATTCTGCATGACCTTTCTCAACAGCCTCCTCAGCGGCACCTGTGAGCAATTCATTGGTTCGTTTATGATCAGTCTGGAAGTCGTCAACCCCAAGATTGACATCGTAAAAGCCGGCGCAGGCGGTCTCAAAGCCATAACCGTTGACGGTGGATTTCATTTGATCGACCC
The DNA here is from genome assembly GCF_937139385.1 of uncultured Maritalea sp. Taxonomy (NCBI): domain Bacteria; kingdom Pseudomonadati; phylum Pseudomonadota; class Alphaproteobacteria; order Hyphomicrobiales; family Devosiaceae; genus Maritalea; species uncultured Maritalea sp. Next base: position 9,482 of record NZ_CAKZPW010000154.1, read on the forward strand.
ACTTTCGTCGACCCACAATAACACCAAAACGATTGGAAAGATTAGTCGCTAGACGACAAGATGCGAGACAAGGAGCAGTCACAACCATATTACCTGAAATTTCACGTGCATCATGCAGGGCAGTGTCATAAAAACAGCCTATCGCGAGCGCATCGAAACCTTCTCGCGCAGCCGCCCGCGTCGCCCGAATAATACCCGCGGTGACCATTGCCTCATAAGAGCGAAACTCGATATGAGTGAACGCTCCCACGGAAGCGTCCAGCGAGGTAATGTGCACTTCTGTGCCAGGCTGTTTGTACTTTTTGGCCATATCGGCAAAAACCTGGTCATACGAAGATGTACCAACTGGGTTCAAGTACATTATTTTTCGCGAGGTCTCAGACATTTTTTTCTCCTAGATTTTGAGCTGGAATAACAATGCGGTTTCCAAATGGATTGCCTTGATCAAAAATTTTCAAGACCTCCAATTCTGATTCAGGGGGGGCTTCACACGACCATTTTCTGCTTGGTTTCCACCCGCAGTCTTTTTTCAAGTTGGCAAGATTTTGTGCGCGTCTAAACGCTGCAATTGCAGGATCGAAAACCGGAACGCCAAAATCTTTCTCGAGTTCCTTGTAAAAACCGATTTCCATCGTACAGCCCAAAACGAGAGCCTCGGCATGATCATTTTCGACAGCGATTCGCGCTGCGTCCTTCAAACATCGCGCCGTCACGTTGTGGTCCTTCTGAAATTCGGTTACCCCAAGACCTGCTGGGTAGAATCCCGTCAGTCGGCGACCATATCCATTATCGTGAACGGTGGAATGCATCTGATCTACCCATTTCTGTCGTCCAACAATTATGCCAAACTGATTGGACAGGCTTGATGCAATATCGCAAGAGGCAACACATGGTGCGGTGACAATCATATCGCCGGAAATCTCTTGTGCTGCTTTCAAGGCCGTATCGTAGAAACACCCGATCACCAGTGCATCAAAACCCTCGCGTGCGGCTGCTCGTACGCCACGGATGATATGAGGCGTAACCATGGCTTCATAACTTCGAAATTCGACATGGTTGAATTTACCCGCCTCATCAGGCAAGCACGTAACATGCACCTCCGCAGAGTAGTCCTTGAATTCTCTAACCATATTTGCAAAGAGTTCGTCATGGCCAGGCCGATGGGCCACGGGGCTAAAGTACATGATTTTTGTCATCAATTCAGCCCGCCACATAGCCGTAGATGCTTGCGGCATCGCTATCAGATAACAGCCCGTTTTTGACATCCAATGCTATGGCAGACTTGTTGCGATCTTTTGGATCGCCAAACCCTCCCCCGCTTGCGGTCACGACCCGAATTACATCATCCTTGCTGACGTTAAGTTCTGAAACAAACGAATAGTTTTCCACGCTCCCATCAGTACGAACAACGTCAATATAATTTCCCGATCCTTCGTGTCCGCCGTCCAATGCCCAAGGTTTAACTTTGGATCGTGTATATCCAGCAGTTAGAAAACCATTGTCCGTGCGGATACGATACTCAAGGATCAAACCTTTTCCGCCCGCATATTGTCCTTCACCGCCTGGTTGCGTGTTCAATGCCATTTTGTCGATTATGAGGCCATTACGAGCCTCTGATATTTCAGCGGGCGTGTTGTATGTCTCACCGTGGAATCCTGAGAATATGCACGGATTTCCATCACGTCCCTCCCATGCGCCCCATCCACCAATTTGCGGTTCAATAATGGTATATTGACGACCGGTGTCAGGGTGTGTTCCACCAATGAATGTGCCACAAATAGAAGCGAAGTGCCCGGCTGGTAGCCGGTCAGGAATGTGAGGGGCGAGGCATCGCCAAATGAGATCATAAACCCTAACTTCGGTTTCAAAATAGAACCCGATTGCTGCAGGCTCTTGCGCATGGAAAACAGATCCCTCTCGGGTAAGAACTTTTAGCGGCCGGAAAGAGCCATCATTTGCAGGGGTTTGTGAATCCGTAATAGATTTGAACACCATCTGCGCGCATATCATGGTCCCGTCGCGACTGGTGTTTGTGGGTCCGATATCTTGGTCTGGGTTATCTCGCAGATCGACGACAAAATCTTCGTCCGTAATCGTGACCTTTACATTGAATACCCGTCCATCGTCTTGATCTTCGTTCAGCTCAAAGGTGCCTTTGGGTAGGTTTTTGAGTTCCGTTAAAGCAGCCTTCTCACCGAAGGACATAAACCCCTCCATGGCTCTTGCGAATGTTTCGACACTGTATTTCTCGGCCAACTCTTCCAAACGCTTTGCGCCGACGCGAACAGATGCGATGGCCGCCCAGACATCACCTAAAAGAAAATCAGGCATTCTAGAATTGACCGTAATAATGTCCATTACTGACTGCTCAGTGTTGCCTTCGCTTATCAGTTTTACAGCTGGTAGGCGCAGTCCTTCTTGAAAGATCTCTGTTGCTTCGCCAGATAGTGACCCTGGCGCCATTCCACCAACGTCTGAATTATGCGCGATGTTGGCAGCCCACGCTATCAGCCTGTCACCTGAGAAAACAGGCATGGCAAGAACAAGATCATTCAAATGCGTAACGCCACCATAGTAAGGATCATTCGTAATAAAGACGTCACCAGGCTGGATACCACCATCGTAGCCAAATTTGTTCAAAATCACCTGAACAGATTTATCTAGAACACCGATAAACGCAGGTATACCTGCGCCTGAAGAGGCAATCTTTCCCTCTGCATCGGTAATGCCTGTACCCATGTCGAGTACTTCATAGATAATTGAGCTCATCGCTGTTTTGCGCATAGCAGCAAACATTTCGTCCGCGGCCGCTTGCAAAGAGTTTTGGATTATTTCCAGGGTGATTGGATCGTCTTGGACCTGTGTCATTGGACACCTCCATTCAACGTGATGTGAACGTTACGATATGCGTCTATGGCGACGGCATTTTGAGGATGAATTACGATTGTCGTACCGCTGTCTTCAATGACGGCAGGCCCAGAAAACTCCATGCCAGGCTCCAGACGCTCACCGTCATAAATCGACGCGACATGTTTGCCTTCGAGCGCGTAGTTGACCTCGCGTGTGCCCTTTCGTGCTGGTGAAGCATCGGCGTCACCCAACACTTCCGGTTTCATCTCCAATTTGCCGACTTCTGCTTTCGCGACCAAATGAATGCCCACCATTTCGACCGGGGCGTCCAGTCGATAGGTATATTCCCGTTCGTAGGCCTCGTGGAAATCATCGGCTATCTTTTGCAACGATGCATCGCTAATGGTGCCATTTTCGAGCAACACTTCCGTGGTGTGCTCTTGGTTCTGATAGCGAAACTTTCCATATCGCATGAACGTCACCTGATCTTGAGAGACGCCTTCTGCCCCAAACGTCTGTAGGGCTGATTCTTCCGTTTCATTAAAAATGGCTTCAATTCGGTTACCGGTGCCTTCGGCGAGCTCCATCAGCCGCGTCACAAAAAAGTCTCTGCGTAGATCTGACATCATCATACCCCACGCAGAGAAAACTGCGGCAGCAGCAGGTACAACAACTTTTTTTACTTGCAATTCCTGCCCCAAAGCAACGGCATGCATAGCACCCCCACCGCCAAATGCCAGCAACGTGAAATCCCGTGTGTCAAACCCACGGTTCAATGAAACCAGTTTCAGCGCATTGACCATGTTGTTGTTGGCGATCCGCACAATGCCTTCCGCCGCTTCGTCGACAGAGACACCAAGTTTGTCGCCAAGCTCCTTCAGTGCGTGCCCCGCAGATGTCATGTCCGCATCGATTGCCCCGCCACAGAAATAGTCTTTGTTTATGCGGCCAAGCCACAGATTAGCATCAGTCGTCGTCGCGCTCTTGCCACCTTTGCCGTAAGCAGCAGGTCCAGGCAATGCACCAGCAGATTGAGGCCCCACGTGCATCTTCCCGTAATCATCCACCCACGCAATCGAACCACCGCCGTTGCCAATCTCCACTAGATCAACAACAGGTACCATAATTGGATATCCAGCAGACTTCCGCGATCTCTCAATCCAGTAGTCCGTCATGATGCGTACTTCACCGTTTTCAATGAGTGAACATTTTGCGGTTGTGCCTCCAATGTCGAGCGCAAGAACGTTGTTTTCGCCAATCAAACGGCCAAGCTCTGCAGCGCCCCAAAAACCAGAAGCAGGGCCACTCTCAACCATAGTGATGGGTGTTTTGGATGTCGCTTCCAACGAATCTACGCCACAGTTTGACTGCATGATATATGGGTTGTTTTTCAAACCGCGCGATTTTAATCCTGCGTCTAGTTTAGCTAGGTAGCGGGCTGCAACTGGCTGCACATAGGCGGAAAGAACGGCTGTGTTTGTGCGTTCATACTCGCGCCATTCCCGTGTGATTTGGTGAGACGCCACGACGGACACTTCAGGCCAAAGTTTTTGTACCTCTGCAAGAACAGCTTCTTCATGTGATGTATTGGCATAAGAATGCAGCAAACTAATCGCAATGGCTTCCACACCTTCTTTACGGAAGTCCTCAAGGATAGAAGGAAGAACTGACAGATCTAAAGGCTCTCGTTCTTTGCCTTTGTAACTCATGCGTCCAGGCACTTCTTGTCGAAGGAAACGCGGCACGAAGGGTTTTGGTTTTTCGTAATGCAAGTTGAAGAAATCTGGCCGGTTTCCTCGCGCGATTTCCAGAACATCTCGGAAACCTTCTGTCGTGATTAGGCCAACAGCAACGCCTTTACGTTCAGTCAACGCATTGATCACCACTGTCGTGCCGTGTGCAAAGTAATCAATACTGGACGCTTCAACATTCCCCTTTTCAAGTACGTTCAGAACGCCGTTCTCAAAATCGGGAGGAGTCGTGTCGGATTTAGAGGTGATCACGCGCGAAACACCTGTTTCAGTATTAGTCTCAAAGCATACAAGGTCGGTAAATGTACCGCCCACATCTGTTGCCACCCGGCGGTTTATCTTGCTCATGATTGCTTTCCTTTCGTGCGCGACCGTTCAGCCATGAGAATGGCGAGGGTTCCTGCGGTCTGAAGTGTTTTTGCTGCCTTGACACGTTCGGCTGTGAAGTATCCGGCCTTATCCAAGAGGTTTAGTGTGCCCCGAAGTTCGCCTTCGATCACGATCGGTAGGTTCAGAACACTCTCACACCCTAAAGATTGGATGAGTTCATAATCCGGAAAAACCTCGGCTATCTCATCAATGGAATTTGCGACGAATGTCTCATGCCTGTTGTGAACAACTTCGCTCCATTTATCGTCACGCAACGGCTTTTCACCTGTCGTCGGGTATGCATCTGGCATATTTGTGTAGCAACGAAATGCGACTTTTCGATCATGGAGTATTTCCGTGATTGTGAAGAGACGTGCGCCAACCGTGGATTGAACCAGGTTGTCGATGGATTCGAATGTCACTCTGGGTTGTTGTTTCTCTTGTGCAACGGCTGAAATGACTTCATTCACGATGAAATCTCCTGTGTTAGTTTTGTCCTAAGTGCTAGCTCTTCATCGGCCACCACGGGAACTGCGGCAATTAGTTGTCGTGTGTATTCTTGTTGTGGGGATTCAAAGACATCTTCGGTTTTGGCGCACTCAACCAACTGCCCCGCCTTAAAGACAGCGACACGATCAGCAACATTGCGAACAACTGATAAATCATGGGTAATAAAGAAGTAGGTCAATCCCTTTGCCCTGCGAAGATCGTTAAGCAACCGCAACACCCTTGATTGAACCAAAACATCGAGGGCAGAAGTCGGTTCATCCAAAACTACTAGCCGTGATTGACACGCAAGAGCACGTGCAATTGCGACTCGCTGTCTCTGCCCACCAGACAACGAACTTGGCGAGCGCGTGCGAAACTCAGCTGGCAAAGCGACGTCTTCCAACGCTTGCTCAACCAACTCCCAACGTTTACGCTTCTCGCCAATACCGTAAACGTCAAGTCCTAGCCGAACTGATGCGCCAACCGAACGTTTTGGGTTCAATGAAGAGAGTGGATTTTGCTGAACTAATTGAATAGCGCGCCGATGCGATAGTTCACGTTTTGCAGGTAAGGATTGACCGTCAAACTCAATTTGACCGGATGACTGAGCATAAATTCCCAAGATCATATTGGCTAAAGTGGTCTTTCCGGAACCGCTCTCCCCAACAATTGCAAGGCATTCACCTTCCTGCACGCAAAGCGACACATCATCAACCGCAATGACTTCACTGGGACCCGCGCCAAAACCTTTGCGGATGTTTTTCAATTCAAGAAGCGCGCTCATGGGCCAACCTCATCATGGAATACAGAAGGTGCGAGAAACGCCACACGATCATCTTCGATTTCGGGAATACCACCACCAGTCAAACGTGGAACTGCTGACATCAGTGCCTGGGTATATGCGTGACCAGGTTTTTCAAAAATAGTCTTGGTTGGACCACTCTCAACAATGTTCCCACGATAGATGACATAAACCCGATCCGCGAATTCTCGTACTACGCCAAGGTTGTGGGAAATAAAGAGTACCGATGTCCCACTTTGTTCAGTGAGATCTTGCATCAACCGAAGCGTTTGAGCTTGCACTGTAACATCGAGTGCTGTGCCAGGTTCATCTGCGATCAATAAGGCTGGTTTGTTGGCCAATGCCATTGCAATGACAACGCGCTGATTCATTCCGCCCGAGAGCTGAAACGGAAAGGCGTTCAGTACACGCTCATGATCGTTGATCGAAACTGACACTAGAAGTTCTGCAGCTCGAACAAGCGCCGCTTTGATTTCAAGCTTGGGCGTGCGGCGACGTAAAACCTCTACAAACTGATCTCCAATTGTGAAAACAGGGTTTAACGAAGATGTTGGGTCTTGAAAGATCATTGACATGTCAGTGCCGCGCAATGCCTGCCAGTCGGATGAGTGCATAGTGTTCAAATTCTGGCCATTGAACTCAAGCGCGCCTTTGATTTTCGACGTCCGAAGTTCTTGTAGCAGACCAAGAATAACCCGAGCTGTTACAGACTTGCCAGATCCGCTTTCGCCGACCAAAGCGACCCTTTCACCTTTTTTAATCGAAAGCGAGATTCCATGCAGAACTTTTGAGGTTCCAGTATATCCACGAAAACTAAGATGAAGGTTTTCAATTTTGAGAACATTTGTCATTGGTCTGCCCCTAGAATTTCCCTCAGTACATCTCCGACAAGATTGAACCCAAAGACTGCAACCAAAATAGCCAAACCAGGGAACACAGTTAGCCACCAACTATCTGGCAAATACCGCGCACCTTCGGCAACCATCGACCCTAAATCAGGGGTTGGCGGCTGCACACCAAGTCCAAGGAATGATAGGGAAGAAGCAATGATGATTACGAAGCCAAGATCTAAAGTCATCTTTGTAATAATCGCTGGCAAACAATTCGGTAGAATTTCGCGGAACGCTGTATGCCATGCTGAAGCACCTATCACTTCTGATGCTAGAACATAGCCTTCTTCGCGTTCAGATCGGGCAATATTATACACCAGTCGCGCATACCAAGGCCACCACATGGCCGTAACTGCAAGCATTGCGTTCATTAGGGTTGGCTCAAGCACACCCATCATCGCAATGGCAAGGACTAGAGGTGGTATCGACAGAAAAACGTCGGTTAATCGCATGAGGACAAATTCTACCCAGCCGCCAAGATAGCCTGCAAGCAAGCCAACGATAGCTCCAATTGGTGTAGCAATCCCGAGCACCACAACGCCAAGGACGAGTGAAACACGGTAAGCATAAATTAGTCGGCTAAACAGATCCCGGCCAACAAGATCGGTGCCCATTATGAACTCTGCGCTTGGTGGCTTGTTGGCGTGTAGGAATTCAACAACGGCGCCCTTATGTTCAGGAAAGGGAGCAATGAAATCGGCAAACACCGCTAGGATGACAACAAGAGAAATCAAGGCAACACCCAAAAGCGAGAGTGGGTTACGCAGAAGAATAACAAGAAAGCGTTTCATGAGGAGTCTCTCGCTGAATGGCGAATTCGTGGGTTTATGAAGGCGATCAGCAAGTCCACGACTAGATTGACGATTAGGAATGTTGCGGAGATGATAAGCACGGTACCGATGATGGCATTAAGGTCTTTGCGCAGAATAACCGCTACGCCATAGCGCGACAGACCTGGCCAAGCAAAGACAGCCTCTACTAGAAACGCGTTGCCCAGTGCCGCGGCAAAATCCAAACCGATGATCGTTAACGACGGTATTAGGGACGGCTTAAAGGCATACTTGGACGCAATTCTGCTGGCTTTGAAACCATAAGCCTGTGCCATTTCGATATAGGGCTTGTCGTAGGTCTCAACCATATTTGCCCGCGTGAGTCGCGCGGCTTGCCCAATCCCAGAAATAGCTAATGCAAATGCAGGTAGGATCAAATGCCAAGCTGCATCGCCAAAAGCTCTTATGTTTCCGACTAATAAAGTATCAATGAACAAGAAACCGGTAATGCGTTGAATATCATACGAATCCGCGATGCGACCGGCGATCGGAAAAAATGGCAAATAGAACGCGAACAACAGCATTAGAATTACAGCCCAGACAAAACTGGGAGCAGAGACACCAAGCAGTGTTACAATTCGGATAACGTTATCGGGCCAACGGCCGCGATATCGAGCAGATACCATACCTAGTGGCAAACCAATGCAAATCATCAAAATGCCTGCCGCTATGACCAGTTCCAATGTTGCAGGAAGAAATTCCACGATATCCTGCACAACAGGTCGGTTTGTATAGAGTGATTTGCCGAGGTCACCCTTAAAAAGATCCGCGACAAAATATCCATATTGTACGAATATTGGCTCATCAAGATGAAGCTCTTGCCTCAAATCAACGACTTGTTCTGGCGTTGCGTTCGGACCAAGGGCAATTCGAGCCGGGTCGCCTGGAATAACCCTCGCAATTCCAAATATGAGCATCGAAACACCGATGAGGACAATCACGGATATACCAAGACGTCGCATCAGCAAGTGGAGTACAGGAGACATCGTAACTAATTTCCTTGGAGGTTGAGTGCTGGGCTGGAGGGAGCCGACCCAGCACTCCGGGTTAGGTTTGTGCTATTCAGACATTTCCATCAAACGGAAACTAAAGCCTAAACCATCTAAGCCAAACGCTTTGGAAGGATCGCTAAGCGCCGGAACTTTGACACGATGACCTGCTGCAAACACCGACTGACGGTCAAACCCGTAGATCGTCGGTGCGATCGCCATTAAGCGGTCGTTTAAAGCCGAGTACGCAGCTTCACGTCCGGCATCGTCACTTGCAGTGCGGCCTGCGTCGAGAGCCGCGTCAACTTCGGCATCATTTAAGTGCTCAGGCGATTGCCACGTACCTGATAGACTTGAGTGATACATTCCATAAAGAAGGGTGTCAGGATCGCCCGTAACAGCATTCACAAAGATTTGACTAATGTTAGGTGAGTTCTCTGGTTTAGCAACTTTCTCGGTAAACAACGCCCATGGCACTTTTGTAATCGTGGATTTAATGCCGATTTCTGCGAAATTAGATGCCATAAGAAGAGCAAGGCGCTCCTCAAGCGGAACTTCTGCGATCCAGGTGATTTCAAGGTTGAATTCAGCAGGATCATACCGACAAGCGGCAAGATATTCTCGGGCGGCGTCCAAGTCACGAACCTGCACCACCGACTGATCTCTGGATCCAAACATACCTACTGGGATTGCCCCGGTTGCGGGCGCTCCTGATGATACGTCGTCAGTTATCGCAACCATTTTAAGGGCAATTTCATAATTGAAAGCGTTGCTCAACGCCAGTCGGCAGTTCACATCATCCAATGGGGCGCGAGTTGTATTCATCTTGACATAGAATGCGCCCGTCCCGCTTTCCGTCAAAAGTTGCGCGCCACCCATTGCCAATGAACCCATTACCTCTGGTGGAAGCCATTGAGAAGAAATGTCATGCTCACCTTTCGCAATAAGCGCGCGAACAGTCGCAGCTTCAAGACTGTAACGTAAACGAGCTTCGTCTGGCGCTGCATCTGATACGCCCAAAAAGTAATTATCACTTTTTGCCATTACTGTTTCTTCTTGCGGGTTGTGAGTTTTAACCACATAGGCACCTGTGCCTGCGCCGTGACCTGAAAGATAGGCTTGACCCCAATCACCCATTTCACCGTCGCCTTCACCCAGATTGGCCACTACCAACTTCTTGTCCAAGATCGGCAAACGCACCAATGATGCAACAAACGGCGCATATGGCTTTTCAAGCTTGAATTGAACTGTGGTCGCATCAATCGCTTCAGCTACAACTCCATTAAATAGATGAGAGTGGCCAGCGCCCAGCGCTTGCATCCGCCTGAGCGAAAAGACGACATCGTCTGCGCTCATCACATTGCCGCTTTGGAATTTCACGTCATCACGTAGCTCAAAAGTATAGTTGGCGCCATCCACCGACCAAGATTTGGCAAGGTGCGGGGAATGTCCGGGCGCGCCCTGAGTTGGCAAAACAAGAGTATCATAGACGTTGAACATCAAAATGCTATCGGCATAATCCGATGCTTTCGCAGGGTCGAGCTCGCCTACGGCGACCTCGTCTATTCGAAGTACCGTTTCGGCCAGCGCCGGAACTGTCAATACGGTAGCCGCTAGCAGCCCCGCAAACAGTTTTGTTTGCAAGTTGGTCATTTTTTTCCTCCCATGGAATTTGGTTAGTTTGCTATATTTAATTCTCTATGTATTGGGTTGATCGCTTCTTCTCCAAAAACATCCATCGTTCCACACCACAAAATTGAAACCGCCTTGTTTGTGTGATTCCACGTCGAGTGCTGTCGTGATGAATCAAAATGCAGCGTATCGCCCGCTTTTAAAACAGTGCGTTTTCCCTCAAGTTCAACAGTTACTTCCCCTCGCAAGACGAAAAAGAGCTCTTCGCCATCATGAGATATTGGCTCTGCACGGTGCCCCGGCGGCTCATGAATAATCACCGATCGAAGACTGCTCCCTTCGAAACTTGTCGAAATTCGTTCGTATGACAATGGTCCTTCGCCCACTCGAAAACTAAGACGCTTTCCGAACCGCGTAGCCTCCTCTACATTCAAAGGTTGATCCACAAAATGCGACATCGGGTGCCCCAATACTCCTGCAATTGCGGTCAGGGATGAAAGGGATGGAACTGTAAGATTTCTTTCAACTTGTGAGATAAAACCAACGGATAATCCTGCCCTGTTTGCCAGCACCTGCATGGTCAACTTTTCTTGCTTTCTACACGCCCGAATTTTTTCACCAAGTGACATTATGGCGTTATTCGGCGTTATTTTTTTTACCATGACTAAAATTGCCATCCTTTTTGTTCGAAGTCAAGCTTTACCTATACTAAAATTTGATCCCGACTTTGACGAAATTGTTTGACTAATCGAGTTTAGATGTAATAGCGCATTCTAAACTGCGATCTCTTCCTTTGTCAGAGTACTGGGATCACTTGGCTTCCGCTCGTATGCTTTCCAATATTTCATCGTGTATTCTTCAACCTACGCTGTCAATGGAGGCGTAAAAGTCAGCCAGTGGAGCGAAGCAAAAGCAGGCCATTTTAGAGCGCGCCTTTGAACTTGCGACCCCCAAACAGCAAGCACGCTCGAAGGCGTGTCGGCCTTTAGGCCAACGGCCCTCTTGTGTTCAATTTTAAACAGCTTTGCTTGAGGCGACAACTTTCCCCATTCATCTCGAGGATGTTTACATGGTGGGTGAGACGATCCAGCAATGCGCCCGTTAGGCGTTCTGTACCATAGGTTTCTGTCCATTCGTCAAACGGCAGTATACTGGTGATCTACGTTGATCCACGCTCTTAACGCTGCGAGATCAGCTCGAAGAGAAGTTCTCCGCCTGTTTTACTGAGCGGCACAAACCCTAGCTCATCATTGATCAGGAACTTCACTTTAACCAGTTGGCGTTGCAGCCGCAGCAACCGTTTCTCGTGTCTGGTTTCCATCAGTTCATGCACCAAAGATGCGGCGGTGACAAAGCAGACGGGGGACACATGCCGCTATCCAAAAATGGTACCAGCTCGGAGAAAAGTGATTCTTTGTCGCCGCCAGCGATATACTGAAAAAAGCCCGCCTTGCTAGTTTCTTTCCGATAGAACCCCGGCCGCCAAGATGCTCTCCGTGGCGGGTAAATACATCTCCGTGACTAGCGTCGTCATCGAGTCCTACAAGATTTATAGGGTGGATGAGTTCCATAGCGCACATATGGGTGTATTCGGTCGAGTTGCAATGCCAGTGGCATCAGGTAATTAAGCACCAAACGTACCAAAGCGGCAGCTCGGTCTGGTGTTGCTGCGGCAGGAACTGTGCTTCTAGCTGTGCCGGGATTCGCACCCAGCTCTTTTCTACAAGTCAGAAATTTAGATTTCCTCACATTCGCCGCTCCTACTCAGTTCTGAGTTAAGCTTTGCGTTTGTTTCCCCCTTCTGCGCAAGCTACAAAATAGCTTATTTGAGTCTGCCGTCCTTGTTAGCTAGAACGGTACTTATTGGTGCTGTCTCGGTGGCTGCCACGTGGAGCTTTAGATAGTCTATGTCGGTAACAAGACGAAACCACTACATTCCTCAGTGGCATCAAAAACGTTTTTTCTCCGACACAAGGAATACCCTTTCCTATCTCGATTTAAAACCACCACTCCATCTCAAAGGGGACGGCAGTCAAACACCTGGAAATTCGTTATTTCCCGCACCGACAACAAGGGCTTTTGTCGAACACGATCTGTATTCAACCTTCTTCGGGACTGCCGTGAACGACGAGGTCGAGCGGCGGTTGTTCGGGGACATTGACGCTCGTGGTGCAGATGCCATACGTGCGTTTTCTGGCTTAGATCAAGCTGTATGGCACTCCAATTTCGAGAACCTGTTCGAGTTTCTCGACATTCAAAAACTACGAACACCCAAAGGCCTTGCCTGGCTACGCACTCAATATCCTGAGCTTTCTCAAAATGAACTCATGCAGGAAATGCAGGGTCTTAGCATGCTCAACGTCACGACTTGGACCACCGGAGTTCGAGAAATTATATCGGCCGAACATTCAGACACCAAATTCATACTGACAGACCATCCAGTGACCATATACAACCATGCTATACCGCCAAATGATGCTCGAAACGAATTTCCAAACGATCCTTCCATTGCGCTGAAGGGTTCGCAAACGATCTACCCGCTCGGGCAAGACCATTGCCTGATCCTCACCAACCTCGAATACGCTCAGAACCCTTCAGTCAACGCACTAAATAAGAAAACGTTTGCTCGAAGTTTTCAACAAGCCATGGTGTCCACTATCAACTTCATACGCACGCGGCATCTAACCAAAGAGCAGGTGATAGAGGTGAACTTCATCGCAAAGGCCCGAGCGCACAGGTACATAGCCGCAGGCCAGAACGAATGGCTCTTTCCTGAAAAATTGGTGACCAAGCCGTGGCATGAATTACGTTCGACCCTTTTACCACCCGAACATGAGCTGCACCAATTTGGCGGTGAATTGTATGTAGGCTACGAGGACGGCCGGAGCGATTATCAAGATCAATTTGGCAGGTCCGAGAAACCTCGACCTTGGCTGATCAAGGTGCCCCCGGCTCAGCCACTTAAGAATAAGGACCTCTGTCCGTGTGGCTTTGGGTTGTCATTCTCTCATTGTTGCAAGCAAAAGCCAACTCATCTTAGGACCAGTTGGACCGAGAAGAGCATCAGGGAGCGGAATCTGATGTTCATGAATGGAATCGAGAACCTTCTCGATCTGGGTGGCAAAGACTGGGATGACCTCCGGAGGGAAATGACAGATGAAAAGATCGTCAAACTTTATCGTATCTATGAGGGGCTATGGCCTCGTGAAACTGATTTGTTGTCTCTGTTGCCAAAACCGGACGGCACATTTCGATCGGTCTACACTGGCTCGCTACATCCCAAACTCATCTCCGAATTTGCGCTCGGAGCCTCGGTGTACTTCGGCGAGATTATTATGCAGCATCCGTTCATCAATCCGATGTCGCTGGCGAAGGACAAACGCCCCACAGAGGATCCTCACGCATACCGTGGCGAAGTGCTGAAGTCGCTGCTGGCCTTCCTGAGTATCTTCCCCTTAGTTGAAGCTGGCCGAGTTCATCTCATCCCCGACCCCTGGGACTTCGACTTGCACCTACGCAACCAGACGATGAGAATGGCCGAAGCACGTCGTGCTCAATTTAGCTTCAACCCCAAAGACGATGCAAGGATGAAAGCGATCTTCGATGAAGACCTGGATCGCATGATGCTAGGGCTGCCGAATGAGGCATTGCTTTCGCAACTTGCCCAAGCGCCGGGGTCAGAGCAATTTACCGATCCGGAACAGGTGCTCGAGTATATCGCCCAAGTAAAGCTGGCTGATCCCTTAGCAGTTCTCCAAGAGAATTCGGTTGGAACCGGCGGCCAATTCGATATCATAAAATTGATCCCGAATTTTGAGATGTCCATGTATCTTGCCCAAGCGACGGGGGCACAGATTCTGACTGATAGTCCGTTTCGTTGGAAGGAATTGCGAGCGGCGTTGAATCGCAGGTATCTAAGTACAACACCTGCATTGCATGATCTGCAGACCACCATTCAAGCTACGCCTTTTTGTTTTCCCCTTGGCGATGAGGCAATATGGCAGTTTAAGACGACCCAAGCTTTCTCCAACATCGCGTCGGTGTTTGACGGCGCATTCAAATACCTACAGAACCGTAAAACCGACGAAAGGAAACCAAACTTTGAACTGCAGCTAGCAGCCAGGTTCCAGCGAGACAAGCGTGGAGTCGACGTCGCTTTGGAAAATGCTAGCGTTCCCCATGCATTGGGCAAGGTGACCAGCATATTTCGACTAGGTGGCTTTCAAGACAACACCGTAAATCGGCTTCTCCTGATGTCGAGTTCTGAACACCACCTTCAGTCGGTGCCAATGGCCACGTTTGTAAGCCGCCTGCCTTCTCGCGCGCCCGACTAGTCTCTCACCGAGTAACAGCGAATGTCCGCTTCCCGTCATTTGCAGCGATCTGTTGATTCTTGAATCTGATCACTTTGTTTACACACTGGCCATTATCGCCCCCCTCGCCCGCAAGGCTTAACACCCCTCCGATCCATGCTGTCTACGGGGCATTAATCCTTGCTCCTCAGCGTCACTTTTCGAGTGTTTACTGACGGATCAGATTGAACCACGAGATAAACTTGCCAATAACTCTGATCTTTTGACCGTCTATTTGCAGACTATCCCCATCAACAACTCGGGCCAAGCCTTTGACTTCTCTTGTGTTCTTCTGGTCGGCGACGACAACCATCCATATCAGTGCCCCGCCAAATAGGAGCGCCATGGTCATCTTGGCAAAAAATTGCAGAATTTTGTAAAAACGTTGCAACCAAACTGATCCGTAACGAGAGATTAACCAACATTGGCTAGTCTTTTGATAACAGAGAATTGCGCTAAGCGCCGGACAATTTGTGAGTATTGCGTTTCATGTCCACAATATCAGCACGAGATCAGGCAGGTTCTGCCCGTTTGGGGGCGTCGCGTTCGCGCCACCGAACGGTTAGCGACGCGCGCCAACGACTGACCTCTAGTTCTGGCACAAAAGCATCCTATGATTTTGAGTTACTAAGCGAATATGCAAACACCCGCAACTCGGGTGCCTGGGGCATGCCGGTTTTGGTGATCGCACTTTCGTTGTTGGCGCTTATCTGGGTGGAGCCACTGGTGGTGGCCATTTGGGCTGGCGCGGTGGTGTTGACCCATTTTGGTGTTGTTTTAACTTGTCGTCATTTTTTGAATTCAGAAAAGAGCGAGTTTGAAGCGAAACGGCATACAACCACTTTTATCATTATTGAAGCCTTCTATGGCCTTGCTTGGGCCAGCCTAGCCATTTTTCCCATTATGAATCAGAGCCAAGATGTTCTGGTCATTGAATGGGCGATATTGATGGTGGGTATTGCTGCAAATGCGATTTCTAGCCGAGCGATCCCGTCTGCGACCTTTGCAAACTCCCTACCCGCTATTCTGGCTGTGGGTGCAACATTGGTCCTTTCCGGTGGTATACTAAGTTATGCACTGGCGGTCTTGGCCATTGGTGGCGGCGTATTCTTCAACTATCTGGCGCGCACTCTGCACAGCTCTGCCTTAAAGACTATCGAACACAGAGCGGAAAAAGACTCTCTGATTTTTGAACTTGAAGAAGCCAAGTTGATGTCAGACGAAGCGCGGCGCGACGCAGAACAAGCCAATATCGCCAAGTCACGGTTTTTGGCGACCATGAGCCACGAATTGCGCACCCCCTTGAATGCCATCATCGGCTTTTCAGAGGTCATGAAGTCTGAATTGTTGGGCCCAATGGAAAACCCGCAATATAAAGATTATGCGGGCGACATTCATGCATCGGGAGAACATTTGCTCAACCTCATCAATGAGTTGCTAGATTTATCACGCATTGAAGCGGGCAAATACGATTTGAACGAAGAAGCAATTTCGCTGGTCGATATCGGTGAAGACTGTCGCCGGATGTTGGAAATTCGTGCCCGCGCAAAAAGCGTCGAATTGGTAGCCGAATTTGACTACGACATGCCCAAACTTTGGGGCGACGAGCGCGCCATTCGCCAAGTTTGCCTGAACCTTTTGTCAAATGCCATCAAGTTTACACCTGAAAGTGGACGCATCATCTTCAAAATTGGTGCTGGCGAAGATGGCACACAAATTATGTCTGTGCGCGACAATGGCCCAGGCATCCCTGAAAATGAAATCGCGACCGTATTGTCTTCATTCGGTCAAGGATCATTGGCCGCAAAAACCGCAGAACAAGGCGCGGGCCTTGGTCTTCCAATCGTTCAAAAAATCATGGAATTGCATCAAGGGCGTTTCGATTTATTCTCGAAACTACGCTTTGGAACCGAAGCCATCGCAAGCTTCCCGAAATCTCGGGTATTGAATGCGATGGCCCCGGTGGTCAAAAAGACCAAACTTGAAATCTACAAAAAAGCGTAAGCCAGTTTAGCTTGCAGATTTGCCCGCAACGGCGGCTTCTTCAAAAGTCGCCATGTTGTTGTGAACGTGCAAGGCGGTTTTAACCACTGAAGCGGCAATGGCTGCACCAGATCCTTCACCCAAACGCATGCCCAAATCAAACATTGGTTTTTTGCCCATTTTAGCAAGGACGTCACCATGCGCCGCTTCAGCTGATTGATGCGCGAAAATGCAATGATCAAGAGCCATGGGGTTCGCCGCATATACAACGGCTGCAGCGGCAGTTGCCACATAACCATCTATAATCACAGGTATTTTGTTGTGTCGAGCCGCTATGATGGCGCCCACCATGGCAGCGATTTCGCGCCCACCAAAACGAGCAAGGGCGTCAAACGGCGTATTGAGATGTTCCTTGTGCAGTTCCAAGCCCCGATCGACGGCGGATGCTTTGCGCGCTAGACCCTCATCATCCACGCCAGTGCCGCGCCCTACCCATTCGTCACCTGTTCCACCAAACAATGCGGCATAGATTGCTGCAGCGGACGTCGTATTGCCGATCCCCATTTCACCAATACACAATAGATCAGGTTTGCCGGCAATTGCTTCCATGCCGTATGCCACCGTCGCGGCACAGGTTTTATCGTCCATTGCTGCTTCTTGGGTAAAGTCGCCCGTGGGCAGTTCAAGCGCCAATTCAAACACGCGCAAGTTCAACTCGTGCAGTGCGCACATTTGAGAAATCGCTGCGCCACCATTGGTAAAATTGGCCACCATTTGAATGGTCACTTCAGGTGGAAATGCGGAAACACCTTGTTTGGTTACGCCATGATTACCCGCAAAAATGGCAACCATTGGGTTGTTCAGCGTGGGCTGGCCACTTTCCTGCCAACGAGCCAAATGCTCAACCATTTTTTCCAATTCACCTAGAGAACCTGCTGGTTTTGTCAATTGTGCGTCTCGCGCACGCACTTCATCCACAGCTTGTTCGCTGCCCAAAGGAAGAAGTGCCAACAATTCTTCAAAATCGGCAAAAGGACTTTTTTCTGATGGTTGGGACATGCTATCGACTCTTAGCTCTAGTTAATGGGGTCGCTCTTCTTACCCCACCCATGAGGAAATGCAATTGACCAAAAGCCCTAAAGTGTCTGCACCCGAACCCAGAAACGACAATCGCGGCAATGGGTCACAAGACCAGACGAAAACCAATGTGGTGGATGCAATTCTGTTGGGCTTGCGGTTTTATTCTCGTTTGCCGACCGGAGAAACGGGCCATGATCGATTTGATTTTGCGGCCATGGTGCGACCATTGGCGTTCCCCAGTTTGGTCATTGGCGCTGGCCCCGCGTTTGCGTTGTTGTTTTTGACAGTGCTTGGCATGCCCTCGCTCTTTGCAGCAACCATAGCGCTCGGATTGTGGGCTGTGATTACTGGCGCCATGGCCGAAGACGCCTTCGCCGACGCGATGGATGGTCTTTTTGGTGGCCAGACGGTGGCGCGTAAACTGGAGATCATGCATGACAGCCGCCATGGCACTTATGGCACTTTGGGCATTGTTATTCCTTTTGCGCTGAGGGTGTTTTGCCTTGGCGCATTGGCAGCTGCTGCACCGCTTGCCGCCGCGGCAATTTGGCTTGGCTCAACGGTGCTCGCGCGCTCTGGTGCGACTTGGATTGCCCATCAATTGCCCCCTGCCCGTGCCGACGGCATTTCAGCACAAGCGGGCAGTTTGCCTGCACGATCATGCTATTTTGGCATAGGACTGGCGGTATTTGTTTCATTCTTTTTGATGGTGCCGCTTGGCGGTCTGGGGCGATGGATCGTTGGGATCGCATTTGCAACCATTGCTTTGATCTTGTGGCGACAATTGTTGGTCAAAATAATTGGCGGCCAAACAGGCGATACCATCGGTGCAGCCCAGTTAATACTTGAAATTGCCATATTGTCTTCCTTTATGTTTGGTATGGGGCAATAACCGCGCAATTCGCGCTACCAAGGAGACGATGATGCTTTTCATCGGCATGGCCCTGATTGTTTCAGTGGCGCTGGCACTTTTGATTTCCGCAGATGTTGGGGCCATGATTGGGCTCGGGCAAGACCAGTTTGGTCAATTGGTCATTCTTGTGGCTGTGTTGGTGCTGGTTGCCGGCGGCAGCTTTGGCCGACGCATACGTTTCAACGAAATGCTCTCTGGTGCCATCTTATGGGTTGGCATATTTGCGCTGGCGATATTTGGTTATAGTTTTCGCACCGAACTCGAGCAATATGGCTCCCGGTTTTTGTCCGAACTGAACCCGGGTTCCGCCTATGTCAGCGAATCGGGCGACGTCGTGCGCTTTCGCCGTTCGATGGGCGGATCATATCTGGTTGCTGGTGACGTGAATGGCAGCAAGGTAAAGTTTATTTTTGACACCGGGGCAACATCGGTTGTTTTGACCTTTGAAGATGCTAAACGTGCGGGAATCGATATTGAGCGGCTGCGCTATAATGTGCCCGTTAGCACCGCCAATGGAGAGGCAAAAGCGGCCTTTGCGACCCTAAATCGCATTACAGTTGGCAATATCGAACGCAACAATATCCCAGCCTTTGTTGCACAAGATGGTTTGCTGGACACAAGTTTATTGGGCATGAGCTTTTTAGAAACGCTCACGTCTTACACGGTTTCAGGCGACGCTCTGGAATTGCGTGACTAGCTGGCTTTTGCCAATGCCACCCCGGCAATCAAAATTTCAAATGCCTCAGCAATCAATGCGGGGCTGGCACCCGGTTTTACGGCCTCAACAGTGAGCAATTGGCGATAGCGGCGCGCGCCGGGTTTGCCAAAACCAAGGCCCAACATGTGGCGCACAATTTGATTCAATTTTGCGCCCTTAGTCATTTGAATTTCAGCATAATTCATCATCACTTCACAAAGTGATTCAAGCGAAATTGACGCGGTCTCGTCATTGAAAAACTGCTCATCCACATCGCGCAACAGCCCTGGGTTATGGTAAGCGGCGCGGCCAAGCATAACCCCGTCCACATGCTGCAAATGGGTGTGACATGCCTTTAGTGTTTCAATGCCGCCATTGATCATTAGTGGCAAATCGCCCACATGCTTTTTGAGGCGATAAACCCGGTCATAATCAAGCGGAGGCACCTCGCGGTTCTCTTTTGGCGAAAGGCCTTTTAGCCACGCTTTGCGGGCATGCACATAAAGAGCGTCAACTTCCGCCTCGAGCATGTGGTCAACGAAAATGCGCAAGTCATCTTCGCTGTCTTGATCATCGATTCCGATGCGGCATTTAACCGTTACGGGACGATCTGTTGCGTCGCGCATGGCGCGCACACAGTCCGCAACAAGCTCTGGCTCAGCCATCAGACACGCGCCAAACTTGCCAGATTGCACGCGGTCAGAAGGACAGCCAACATTGAGGTTGATCTCGTCGTAGTTGAACTTTGTGCAAAGGGTAGTTGCGGCAGCCAATTCCTTTGGGTCAGACCCACCAAGTTGCACAGCTATTGGGTGTTCAACATTGTCATCATAGTTGAGCAACCAATCTGCGCCGCCCCTGATCAAGGCCGCACTGGTGACCATTTCGGTAAACAGCAATGTTTGGCGCGACAGCTGACGATGGAAAAACCGGCAGTGGCGGTCTGTCCAATCCATCATCGGGGCAACTGAAAATGTCCTTGCTTTGGGGTCCAAAACTTTTACCTTGGCGTTTAGTGATCACAATTGTGCCGGGTTATAGAATGAATGCGCTGCAAATGCAGCAGTTTTTTGACCACGTTGCTTGTCGCCCGGGAGGCAACTTATGCTCAAGAGCTTATTTGAAGCTGGAATCAATGCGGTTTTTGGGGAAAACACCGTGCAAGACGCACTTTTGCGCCTTCCCTTAGCATCCCCAGTGCATGTCTTGGCGATCGGCAAAGCTGCAGCTTCAATGATGCAGGGCACTGTTCGTGCTGAAATAGAATTTGAAACTGCGCTTCTGATTACAAAGAACGGGCACGTGGACCGATCAAAATTTGCGCCAAATATTGAGATTATGGAAGCGGCGCACCCGCTGCCTGATCAATCCTCGCTTGAGGCGGGGGCCAGGCTTTTGCAATGGATCAAAGCGCTCCCACAAAACTCTACCCTGCTTTTTCTTGTTTCCGGTGGCGCGTCATCATTGGTGGAAGTCCTTGTTCCCACGGCCACGGTTGATCAGCTGGTGTCGCTCAACAAAAAAGCGATGGCCCAAGGGCTTGAGATAGGTGAAATCAACAAGCAGCGCAGCGCCATTTCCGCGATTAAAGGCGGCAAATTACTTTCACACTTTGGTGGCCGACAGGTCTGCACTCTTTACATTTCAGATGTTAGAAACGACGCCATTCAAACCGTTGGCTCAGGCATCGGATCAAGCCCGCTCGCGGCCAACTTTGCGTATGAGTGCCATTTGGTTGGCTCCAACGCACTTGCGCGTGACAAAATCGTTCTGGCTGCACAAGGCCAAAATGTTCATGTTGTGGAAAATGAAGGGCTTTTGTTCGACGATGTGACCGCCTTGGCCCCAATGTTGGCCCGACGGGTCTTAGAAGGCCCAAGCGGTCTATATGTCTGGGGTGGCGAAAGCACAGTGCAATTGCCGCAAGTGCCCGGGGTTGGTGGGCGCAATCAAAGTCTTGGTTTGCTGTTCGCAAAGGAAATCGCCGGACAGTCGGGCATAAATGGGCTGTTCACTGGCACCGACGGCACCGATGGACCAACCCCTTTCGCGGGTGCCCTTGTAAACGGATCAACTTTTTTTGCGCAGCCCGGCGCACAAACAGCCTTAGACACAGCGGACAGCAGCACATATTTAAAGAAATGCGGCGCGATATTCGAAACGGGACCAACGGGCACAAATGTGATGGACTTAGCTTTGGTGTTT
This sequence comes from uncultured Maritalea sp., assembly GCF_937139385.1. Taxonomy (NCBI): domain Bacteria; kingdom Pseudomonadati; phylum Pseudomonadota; class Alphaproteobacteria; order Hyphomicrobiales; family Devosiaceae; genus Maritalea; species uncultured Maritalea sp. The sequence continues at coordinate 31,314 of NZ_CAKZPW010000154.1, forward strand.
AAAGATTAGTTCAGCATCTCATTTTGTCAAAACGTCTGCGCTGCGTTCAATAAGATCCGGCACAAACAGTTTTTGCAGTTTTTCAGGGGCCTCGCCGTCGAGCAACCGCAGCATAAACCGACCTAGCATTTCGCTGGGCTTTGAAATGGGCAAATAGCATGTAGTGATTGGGGGCGTGAAATATTGCGACACTTTGAGATCGTCGGTTGCGATCACCACAGCGTCTTTGCCGTGCACCAGTCCGCGCACATGAAAGCCAGAAAGCACCCCGAGAGCCGTTGCTTCGTTTGCGCAAATATAGGCCGTTGGCGGCTCGTCCAGCGTCGACATTTCAAACAATTGCTCCCGCCCAAATGCCGCCGTTAAACGACCATTGGCCATCAACGCAGGGTCTAATGGTAAGCCAGCGCGCTCTAATGCTTTTTTGTAGGCGTTCATACGTTCTTGGGCGTACATCAACTCAGCGTTAGCATCGAGCATGGCCAGGCGTTTGTGACCTTTGGCGATCAAACGATCCACACAGATTGCAATTATTCGGCTGTTGTCTGTATCCACGAAGGCATGCGGCTGCGACACGGCGCTTGTTCCATAACTCACAAATGGAAAATCTTGGGCTTGCATATATTTGATGCGTTCATCTTGGGGTCGCGTGCCCGAAATGATAATGCCATCCGCTTTGCGGTTGACCACAATGCGTTTGATGGTTTCCAAGCTCTCTTGAAAACTACCCACTTGATATTGCACAACACGATAAGGCGAATGCTCAATGGCATGGTTTAGGCCGCTGATCAGATGGGTATATCCCACGCCGCCCCATTCATCATCTTGAGGCGACGCGATGATGGTGACCATGGCGATTTGATATGTTTTACCTGTGCGCAGTTGCACGCCGCTGATGTTGAGTTCAAACCCAAGCTTTTTTGCAACATCAAGAATTTTGTCTCGTGTGACGGGACGCACTTGGTCAGAGCCATTCAAGGCTTTTGAAACGGTTGCCGTCGACAGGCCAGTTTCTTTGGCGATGGTCTTAATGGTTGGCCGAGGCGACATATCAACTCTCAATTCAGGACCCGTTCTGGTTAGCTAAAATTTCGCGTAAACGCAAATAGACAGCCGAGGTCCAAGCAAATGCCGGGTCGCGCAACCCTGCTCCGTCTATGGCGTCAAAATTCTCAGCCATGCCGGAAGTCTCACAAAGGTGAGTGAACCTGTTTGCCACCTTATAAGCAAGCCGTGTTGCATTTTGCGCCATCAACCCGTCAAAAAGCAGCATTGTTGTTGGGGCCCAGATCGGGCCGCGCCAATAGCCATCCGGTGTGTAAAACGCACTTGATGGATTTTCGGTGGCAGGCCCCCAATTCGTCAAAATCCCTGACGATTCAAGTTTTGCAAGGAGTGCATTTGCTATCTCCTTCGGTAGTTTTTCACCCAGGAGTAGCGGCATATATTGGATGAGACTGTCACCCGGCAGTGGCGTATGCGGGTCAGCTTGTTTGCGCGCGGTGAATGTTTCACCGTTCCATAGTTTTTCGACCAACAAACCGATCAACTGATCTTCAATCGATCGAAAGTTTTTTGCGGCGGCATCGTTACCATTTTGCTGATGCATTTTGCTGATTGTTCGCGCAGTTAATGCCAAAAACGTTGGCAGATCAGGCCCTTCGACGGGACCACCTTGCGCAAAAAAGCTAGCATTGTCCCACCCGCTGTCATTGCCGTGCGCGTAGCTTGGCAATTGGGTATTGTCAGCTCGTGTGTTGGTCAGCCAATAGGAAAGCTGGCGTTCAAGCTTTTCGCGCAAATAGTCTAGCTGATCCTCGTTGAAGGCTTCAGGGTTTCCACCCATGATGTGCTCTATCGCCCAACCATGTACGGGCGGCTTGGTGAAGGCAAAAGAGGCCCCCTGATCATGCACATAATCGGGCAATAATCCGCTGTCGTCTTGCTGGTCGAAAATGACGGCAAATTGATCGAATGCCAATTGGGGATGACGTTTGGCGACGCCAATGGCTGAAAATGCATTGTCCCAACTCCAAATGTTGATCATTCGGTTTTTGGACATATAGATCGCTGGGGCGCTGAGTTGCCCGCCTGCGGGCACGGTATTTGCCCAAAGTAGGTAAGAAGCGAGCTTTGCTGCCTCCGCCATCTGCTCGGCGCCACACCAGCGCGCAAATTCCCGCTTTGCGCTGGCTCGTGTTTTTTCAAAGCTATTGGCTGGCATATCTGGACACAGCCGACGATGCAGAATTATTCGCCCCTCAAGTTTTTCTCCAGAAAAGCATATGGCTACATTTTGGGCGTGGTCCGTGCGCCATTGGCCATCCACGCGCACAGCGCCCTCAAAGGCCTCTGGCGTCAGTTTTAAGTTTTCGCCGGCTGCCACCACACAATCACGACCATCATGCGCCTTAAACGCATAATCATAGCGCGATCCTTCCAAGCAAAAGCGAACCTCAACATACTCTGCTTTAAGGTACAGCACTTCACCTTCGCCAATTGCAAAAGCGGCCTTGCCGATCTGAATTTCCCCTCGCATCAGCGTAACATCCAAGGCCCCAGGGGAAACTGAAAATTGGGGATCGAGCGCAATTCCCTCTGCGTCAAAGAACTCAAGCCGGCAAAGATTGCCAAATCTGGGGCGTTCATCACCACCAGCCACAAAACGCAAGAAACATTGCTTCTCACTATCATTGGCCGATCTTATCATCGACAGCGTGGTAAACCTTTGGTGGCGTGAAAAGGGAACCTTTGCAAAATCAAACAGCGCCATGCCTTACCCTTTCACAGACGAACCAATTGCCCCATTCATAATGTAGCGTTGGGCGAAGAAGAACAGGATCAAAGGTGGAATACACAGAATGACAGTGATCGCTGCGATTGAGGTGATGTCGGTTTCGTGCAAGCCTTTGAACATGGATAGACCAAGCGTCAGCGTATATTTGGACTGATCATTTAAATAGATCAGCGGACCCAAATAATCGTTCCATGCGTTCATGAAATGGAACGTACCCACCAGCACCAAAGCAGGCATCATCAGGGGCAAATGAATGCGCCAATAAATCTGCCATGAATTAGCCCCATCCATTCGAGCGGCCTCATCAATCTCCACCGGCACTGTCATGATATATTGGCGGAGTAGGAAAACAAAAAACGCATCGGCAAAATAAGCTGGCACAATGAGCGGCTTAAGCGTGTTGATCCACCCAAGCATATTGAACTCCATATAGAGCGGGATCATCTTTACGTCCCATGGGATCATCATGGTGGACAACAAAAGGATGAAAATCGCATCGCGCCCCTTAAAATGAAACCGTGCAAAGCCGAACGCCACCAACGAACTTGAAAGCAATTGCCCAAATGTTGAGAGGACCACCACAATCAGCGAGTTTTTAAGATAGATATCAAATGGTTGTTTAAACCAGGCCGTGGCAAAATTCTCCCATTGCAACGCATTGGGCCAAAACACTGGGGGGTATTGGTATAGCTCGGGAATGCTTTTTACAGCGGTTACAAAGGTCCAGTAGAACGGCATGATGAACAAGGCGGATAGAAAAATCAGTACGCCATAGGTAAGGGCTCTAACCATCTGCATTCTCCTTGTTTTTCATTTCGCCCTCATAATAAACCCAGGCAGAAGACGACTTCATCACGAACAATGATAGGGCCAAGATTATCAGGAACATGACCCAAGAGTTTGCCGCAGCGAACCCCATTTCAAAGTGCTTGAAGGCGTTGTCATAGATATACATGGCGAAGAAGTAAGTGCTTTCCAGCGGACCACCGCCAGTGAGCAGCAGCGCAATTGTCAGCTGCTGGAATGCGGCAATAATTGAGGTGATGAAGGTAAACAACAACATGGGGGACAGCATGGGGATGGTGATGAACAGCAGCCGCGCCCACGCCGGCACCCCAGATATTTTTGCCGCTTCATAAAGCTCTTTCGGGATTGATTGCAGCCCCGTAAGCAAAATCAACATGGTGCCGCCCAGCCCCCAAAGAGAGGCCACAACGATAGCCAAGAGTGACCAACTTGGGTCCCCCAGCCAGTTTGGCCCCTCTATCCCAGCAAGGCCTAGGAGGAAGTTCAAAATTCCATATTCATGGCTATAAATCCAAGCCCAAATTGTGACCAATGCCACGCCTGAAATAACGCTTGGTAAGTAAAAAATTGTGCGGAAAATACCGCTGCCTATTACTCGTTGATTGAGTAGAACAGCCAGCAATAATCCCAAGATAATATTGAAGGGAACAAAGAACAGACCGAACTTAATTGTAACCCAAAGACTGTCCCAAAAAAGCGGGTCCTGAGTCAGCATGATCTCGTAGTTTTCAATACCAATAAAGGTACGTTCCCCAACGACTGGCCAGTCGTAAAAACTCATGACCAGCGAGAAAAGAAGGGGCCCCAGCGTGAAGGCCAGGAACCCCAGGATCCAAGGGGAAATAAACAGATATGGAGTCAGCTTTTCGAGTGTTCGAGAACGCTGCGCTGCACTATCGGGATTGGTGCCCATATCATTACTCCCCCTTGGAATGGCTTAGTTTAGATGCCGTGCAGAGCGGGCAACAGCATCGTCCAGATTGGTCTTTGCATCACCTTTTCCGAGCATTGTCGCTTCGATTGCACGCTCGAGGTTGGTTTGAATTTTGCCCCAATTTTCATGCTTCAAGAACGCATTCGTCTCGCGATCGGATACCGCCAAAATGTCAAAGAATGGCTTGAAAACAGGATCGCTTGTCATGTTGAGTTCTTCAGCAACACTTGTGCGGATTGGCAAATCGTTGGTGCGCAATTTAACCGCAGCTGGTGAGGAGAAGAATTTCACATATTTCCATGCGAGTTCCAGATTCTTGCCGTCCTTGGCTACCGACATTGCTGATGCAGGCACAGACGAGTGAACCGGTTTATCGCCAAAGGATGGAAGGTGCGCGACCCCGTAGTTGATGCCAGCAGCTTCGATGCCAGCTTTGGACCACATGGCGCTCTGGAACATGGCGATTTTGCCACCTTTAAACAAAGCAGATGAAGATGAATTTTCGCCAACACCGACCAAAACCGCTTCTTCATTTCTCGCCATTTCAGCGAACATGTCCAAAACCTCAACGGCTTCGGGACTGTTCATGAAACCATCGATTGTCTTACCGTCTTGTGAAATAAATCGTGTGCCATTCGACCACAAGAATTGTTCAAAATCGAAAGGATCAGGCTTTGCCGACACAGCAATACCGTAGGTTTTGCCTTCTTTGTCTCGGAACTTAGCTGCTTTTTCGCGCAAGTCGGCCCAGGTCCAGCCTTCTTTTGGCTCTTCAACGCCGGCAGCTGCAAACATGTCTTTGTTGTAAAAGACAACATGGGTGGTGAACCCAGCAGGCATGCCATAAGCTTTTCCGTCAATGCGGGTGGTGTTTATCAACGCTGCTGGAATGTCGCTGAGGTTCATTTCTTCCGCGTCGCGTGCCATCAAATCGTCTAGTGGCAACAATGATTTGTAATATTTGGGGTAATTCCACATATACATGACATCTGGCGGGCTGCCCGCGCCAAATGCTGCGATGAGTTTTTTGTCGTATCCATCAGCATAAGATTCCACTTGAACCTTTACCCCTGGATTTTCGGCTTCAAACAGCTTCGCAATCTCATATTGGATTTCCAGATTCTCTTCGCCGTTCCATGTGGCAAAGCGGATCACGTCTTCTGCGACGGCCGTTCCGCCAATCGTGAGCGCTGCAACTGCTGACGCGAGCGCCAGCTTTTTTAAATTCTTCATTGGTCCTCTCCTCTTCCTGTCGCTTGTTGCGACCCTTTTTGCCGATCAATGAGTGATCGAGTCTCCGCATCCAAAGCACGCGGAATTGCCTCCCCTTCAGGATTGAAAATGTGACAATGCTGAGCAGGAAACCTCAAATGCACCCGGTCATTGGCGACCACTGGGTGGGTGCCACGGGTGATAACTGTGAATTGCTGGCCGTCATCTAAAGTCAGATGCACTTGGCTTTCTGTCCCCAAACGCTCAACCAAAACAACCTGTCCGTGAACGTGCGCATCTGCTTCACTGACGAATTCGATATTGTCAGGACGAACCCCAAGAGTGTGTTGTCCGGCAGAGGGCTCTTTGAGCTCGCTGCGCATTTCCACTGTAATGGGCAAACCTAAGGATTGACCGCTAATCTCGATTTGCCGCGCACCGACCGTTCGAGCATCAACTTTGAGGAAGTTCATTTTTGGTGAACCAATAAAACCTGCAACAAACAAGTTTTCTGGTGCATAGAACAATTCTAGCGGGGTTCCGAATTGAGCGACTTTACCTTTGTCCAAAACCACAACACGGTTGGACAGCGTCATCGCCTCCACTTGGTCGTGGGTCACATAGATCATGGTCACACCAAGCCGCTTATGCAGGTTTGCCAGCTCAACACGCATGGTCACCCGCAGGCCCGCATCCAAATTGGAAAGCGGCTCATCTAGCAAAAACAACTTGGGGTCGCGCACAATTGCTCGCCCAATGGCCACACGCTGGCGCTGACCACCTGAAAGCTGTTTGGGGCGACGTTTCAGCAACTCAGTTATTTGCAGAATGCGCGCGGCATTTTGCACCCGCTCTTCAATTTCGCGCCTTGGGACACCATTAAGCGACAAGCCAAATGACAAATTCTTATAGACACTCATGTGCGGGTAGAGCGCATAGTTTTGAAAAACCATCGCAATATCGCGTTTAGCTGGCTGCAACGTGGTGATGTCACGCGCCCCAAGGGTTACGGCACCCGCATCAATTCGTTCTAGCCCTGCGATCGAACGCAACAGGGTGGTTTTGCCACAACCGGATGGCCCCAAAAAGCTTACAAACTCTCCGTCTGCAATTTCCAGATCCACACCCTTAAGCACGGGTACATCACCAAATTTCTTGTGGAGCTGATTTATTTGCACGCCAGCCATTTATCACCCTCTTCCCTTAAGGCATTGCCAGAAATATAAACGTTTAACTTTTCAAGTAAAGTCCTCATTCAATTTCTTTTAGAATTTCTTTACATTGATTGGTGCTCAATTCGCATGATGTTCTGTCACCCCCTCAACGCACATACGAGCCGAGTGATATAAGCGGGAAAGCGTGGCCAACACGCTCGCTATGCTGACCAGATTGCTACGTCATATGGTGCAAGTTCATGCCCACCGACAAAAAACTGCGTGTTTTTTGGCACGTCAAGCTGTGCCGCCTGGTTGGCAAAATTGAAGGCAAACATCAGATTCCCCCGTCGAGTGATCCTTAAATTCGATGATGTTTTTGAACTTGCCGCCACACCTGCCCACCCGACCAACTTGGTCACAAGGGCATCGAGCAGCTCAGCGCTAAAATGGGTCGCCCCATACCAACATTTCTCACTGCCCACGAGCGCAGGCGATCCATCTCGAAAGTCCGATTGGAATGTGGCTAGCACCTTGTCGCCGGTCACTATTTGCTCGCGCCAATTGGTGACCTTACCCAACAAATCACCAATTTTTACGCGGTCACGGCCATATGGCGGCAACGATTCTACGCGCGTGACTTTGACGTCAAGCAAGCGCGAAAAGCTACCCGGCGGCAGATGCGCAGGTATGTGCATATCTTTAGATTTACTGCCTGTGCGGGCGCCCAAATAAACCTTGGCGGCGCATTTTTCTAACTTGTCGACAAAGTCATGATCGTCGACAATCATGTCTGGCACCACCACCAATTTGTACCCATCAAGGTCTGAATGTGGACCAACGATATCCACGTCAATATGCTGCCGTGAAAGTGCCGCGTACCAGTCCATCGCCACACGAGAGCTGGAATAGTCTTCTCCCTGGGGCAACGCATCGGCGGCCCATCGCGAGGGATAGTCAAGAACCAGCGCAACTTGCGCTTGCTGCCGCGCGCCAACTTCAGGCAATTTCGCAATTTCATGCGCCACCTGGGTGACTTCAATAAATGCCTGATCTGGCTCATTATTTGGCAACAATAGTCCAGCATGGAACTGTTCTTGCGCGAACTTTGATTGCCGCCAGCGGAAGTAGCAGACCACATCTACCCCATGCGCAAAAGCCAACCACGTCCAAAGCCTTACCATGCCATCCTGGGGCGATTGATTGTGCTTCGCCCAATTCACAGGGCCGGGCTGCTGCTCCATAATCCACACGTTTCCGCGCCCCACCTGGCGGTATAAGTCATTGTTGAAGGCTGGCTGATCAGGAATGCCTGTGCGCAGGCGCTCAGCCTTTTCATCCTCATCCATTCCCGAATAGACCAAAGCCCCCATGGGGTAACTATCCCAAGAAGCAAAATCGATATCCTGTCCAACCGCGTAGTGATCAAAATCTGTGTTGTGCCCCATGAAGTTGTGCGTAATGGGCCTGCCCGGCGACAGGTCGCGCAGCACATCGACTTGCGCCTTATTAAAACCCACCACTTGGTCAGATGAAAAACGATAGAAATCCAGGAGATGAGTTGGGCTCGGCTCTTCCACCAAGTTGTTTGGCAACTCAATTTGATTGAATGACCGATAGGCCATCCCCCAAAAACATGTACCCCAAGCCTCGTTCAACTTATCGATGGTTTGGTACCGATTGCGCAACCAATCTTGGAACGCCAAATGCGCACTATTCGAATAGCTATAGATCGTATTGTGGTCGCCATACTCATTATCGATCTGCCAAGCGCAAACATATTCGTTTTCGCCGTAACGACTTGCAAAATCTGTGGCGATGCGCACCGCATGCTCGCGATATATTTTACTTGAGAAACAATAGTGCCGACGCGCCCCAAACTTGCGAACATTGCCGTTTTCGTCGACCGGCAAGATCTCTGGGTGCTTATCGATCAGCCATTTTGGTGGCGCTGCGGTGGGCGTACACATAACAACTTGCAGACCCGCCTGCCCTAGCGTGTCGACTGCACGGTCAAGCCACTCCCAATTGAATTCGCCTTCAGCTGGCTCCACCAATGACCAGGTGAATTCCGCAATACGCACCCAACTCAGTCCCAACGACACCATTTTGCGCGCATCATCTGCCCACATTTCTTCGGGCCATTGTTCGGGATAATAGCAAACACCAAGTTCCAACATATACACACCCAATAAAGACTAACCGCCACCTTTTCCAACGGCAGCGGAATCATTTTCTCTAAAACTTTATCGCACAACACCTACAAAATATAAACGTTTATATTATTGTGTGCGGTTGTGTTTATGATCAAACGCCCAAGAAAATTATGCGTGATTTGAGCAAAGGATACGAAATATGAGTGTAGAAAAAAGGGGTTAGAAGCACCGACAGGCGCGAACAAACTCATCAAATAACGCAATATTTGAGGCGTCATTTGTAAGCTTTTCGGGGTGCCACTGCACACCGACGGCAAACTTGTGGCCAGGGAGTTCGATTGCTTCAATAATGCCATCTGGCGCGCGCGCAGAAACGACAATATTGTCTGTCACGCTAACGAGCGCTTCGCGATGAAATGTATTCACATCAATTTGCGATGCCCCAACAATTTGACTTAGCTTGCTGCCCGCTGAAATGCTAACGGGGTGCATGCGACCCGCTTCATCGTGTGGCATTGCTCCCCGCTCCGTCGTCAATAAATCCGGCGTCATCTTTGCGCCGTTCAGACAACCAAGCAACTGCATCCCCGCACAAATGCCCAACACCGGTTTATCAAGCGACAAAAAGCCCTCGATCAGCGCCTTTTCAATCGCCACCCGACCTGACGGTGGCGAATTGGACGTTAAATCACCAGCGTAACATGTATCCGCATAGGCAAAACGACCACCGGGACAAAGCAGACCATCCGAAAAGGCAATAACATCTGCTAGAATTTGCACCTCATATGGCACACCAAACGGCAAGCCACCAGCACGCACAATTGACGTAAAATAACCTTTTCCCATCGCATATTGGTTACCGCCCGAACTTGTGTTCTCATCCATCAGTACAGCAATATGCGGTTTGGTCATTTTGTTGCCCCGGCTCCCTCTTTTAAGCGCCATTTTGTCAATGGTGTGGCTAAACGCACTTGATTACAAGCGCTGTAGAAACGCCATGAGTTCAATTTGGCTCCTTACCCCCAACTTCGCCATCGCCGCCTTCATTTGGTTGCGCACCGTGTGAATGCTGACTTGCTTTTCTTCCGAGATTGCACGCAACGGTTTTCCTGCGGAAAAGCCATCAATGACTGCTGCCTCAGCAAATGTTAGCGAAAACTTGGACTGAAGATTCGCGAGCGCATTGTCATTGGGTAACTGCCGACCAATCGTTACCAACAGCGCAGGCTCGCCAATCGAAATTGAAAATGGAATTGGCGGATCAAATGGGTCCAGCTTTGCCATACGCACCTCGTACGGCCCAAGCGCCACATCAACGTCCAAACATATTCGTGAAACATTGGGCGCGTTTTCTTTAAGCCCCTCAAGGGCTGTGCGGAACTGCAACGCACAATTAACATCAACAAACCGATCTGCGCCGCCCAGGCCAGTGGCGATAATCTTATTGTCATCAAGAAAGCCATGCGCTGTTTCATTGGCATAGATAAGGTTTGCCTGAGCGCTCACAACAAGAACTGCTGAAACGCCTTTTCTGGCTTGTCCTTGCATTCCGGCGAGCCTATCGAACTTGTCTTGACCAACAATGGTGGACATTGAAAAGGCTTGGCGAATGTGCGGCGCCAAGGCTTTAACTGTATCAACCCAGTTATCATTGACTTGATCTTTGTCGATGCGACGAATGTTTGCGCCCAGAACAACTGCTCGGGCAGAATTTCTGGCGACAACCATAGCGAGTCCCTTCAGTATGTCCTCTTGGGGCCTCAACCACTCGTTGTAAAACATGGACTGCTCTACTCTTCGACGTCCTAGCACATCATCAGACTCCCAAACTCTGCCCATTGCCAGGGTAGGCATTGAAGAAATCCATAAATCATGGCGGCAGTAGTGTTCATTGTAGTTATCAAAAAACTCTGGCGCTAAGTTGGGTGTAACTGGGGAAAATGGCACCTGTGTTTCATGGCCTACGGCAATCATATAGGATTGAGATACGCCGGTAATATAGGAAAGTTTCGAAACGAACTCAGACCATTTCGAATGATCGAGTGTTGCCTGATAGACTACGTTGGTAAGTTCTGAAAATTGATTTAAGTTCATCGCCATAAGTGACAAAGCCTAATGAAACTGACGTTGAGATCGCCAAACTTGTTCACTTTGGTTCTATTTAATTTTCTCCAGGTCTTCATTTAGCCTTCCTACCAACGTTCACAGATCTCGCAGTTTGCAAACCAACTGAAGCTGACTTTTGACACCGAGTTTGGACATCGCCGATTTAATCTGATTGCGCACCGTATAGATGCTTACTCGCCGACCATCTGAGATTTCTCGCAGAGTGCTGCCAGCACAAAAGGCGCACACAACCGACACCTCAGCCGCCGAAAGGTGATGTTTGTGGCGTAACACCGCGTCGTTTTGCGCCTCGGAGCGCAGCGGCGACAGCGCAACGAGCAGATGTGGACTGTTTAAAGTAAATGGAAATGGCAAGAGCGGATTCGACGGCGAAATGCGCATGATGCGCATCTCAAATCCGCCGATTGTTGGGTCAAATGATGTTTGGTGCTGAGATATATTATGATCTCGTCGTCGCATGCTGTCCAGCGCGCAACAAAGCGCTATATTCAGATCTATCGCATTGAACCTGAAGCGGCTGCTCATAGACCAACGAACAGGCCCACCCCCGTTCAGCAGTTGCTCACCTTTTGTGTTTGCGTATCCAAGATTAGCGTTTTCGTCGATAATGAAGATTGCAGATTTGTGTGGACCGAGCGAAGGGCCCGTTGTGCCAATATCTGATAGGCTTTGGTCTGCAACAATGCGATTGAATTCAAATGCGTGACGAATATGAGGCTGTAAAATTCTCAAAGCATTCAACCATTTGGCTTCGAGTTTTTCCGTATCTTTGCGCCGGATATTGCCACCAAGCATGATGGTTCTGCTGCCGCTCTTGAACAGCATTACACCACCGCCAGCGCATACATCTTCTTGCGGCTTAACCCAGTCATTGTAGAACTCAGTTCGCTCCAGCGCTTCAAGTCGCATCATATCTTGAGAATGGACAACTTCACCTTCATTGGCCTTTGCAAATCCAGGCGCCCACGCGTTTCTTTTGTAGAAGTGTTTTAAATAGATATCGATCGCTTCATCGGAGTAGCCATGACCGATCATATTTAGCGTGAGGTTCGATTGCGTATCAAATCCAAACATATGGGTCTTTAAATCACCGGTGTGTTTTGACAATGCCGCGATGAATTCTTGCCACTTTGAACTATCCAACGCCGCCTGAAACAATACTTCAGTTACTTGCGAGAACTGATGAATAGTTAAAGGCGCTTCGAATTTCATTTAACCAATCTACAAATAATTGAAAAATCCTTAATCCATAGTCTAACTGGATCATGCGCAAATGCAATAGATGCGCAATCCTCTCTTTATGGCTGTTTTGCTTTGTTCTCGGCGATCGCTTCACGTGTGAACTGAATAAAAACGGCTGCCTACATGACTTTTGCCACACAACCTCAGGTCGCACCCGCGAGTGTTCTGAGCAAGTGAGTGGCAAGTTTGATTTTACTTTTAATACCTAGGGAGGCAAATATGTCCGTAGAATTACTTACAAAACTATATGTTGGATACTACAATCGCGCACCTGATCCAGTAGGGTTAGAGTATTGGGAAGGTCAACTTGGAAGTGGGATGAGTGCGTCACAAATCGCGCAATCGTTCTCTGTGCAGGAAGAATCGAAGGCAAACTATCCATATCTTGCTGATCAAGACGCGAATGATGCCCAAGCATTTATCGCCAAGATCTATCAGAACCTTTTCAACCGCGCACCAGACCCTGAAGGGCTGGAATATTGGACGGGCCAGTTGGAAGGCGGTTACCCCATTGGCTCATTCATTCTTGCGGTGATTAACGGTGCCCGCAATACAGAAGATGGCAACGACAAAACCATGCTCGAGCAAAAAGTGAGTGTGGGCATAGCCTTTAAGGACGCTGAGACCGGTAAGGACAATCCAAACGTCATTGCCGATGCAAAAGATGTGATGTCGGATGTAAACCACACGGATGCGTCGGTTAAGATGGCACTTGGCAAAATCGCGGACGGCGCAAGCGGCGCGACAACGGTTTTCAACGGTAGTGATCTGGGTGACATTGAAGATGGCACCCTGCTCTATGATGGCAACAAATTCACCAACAACCAACCGGGTGAACAACCAGAAAGCATATTGGTGACAAATGGCGCCGATTTTGAGATGTCTGGTATTCTTGCACTGGGCGGCGCCAAATCTGAACTCACAGTACGTGGGGATGGGTCTTCCGCAAACTTCAAAGCAACATTTAACGATGATGATCGCTCCGATTTTGGCCGATTTTCTGGTGATCACTCAACAGTCAACGTTGCCGACGGCGCCACACTGACATTTGGCAAAGGTGTGAAATTTGGCCTCTTGAGGACCGAAGACGACGCTGGAACAGCGGGCGGCGCATCAACTGCCGAACTCAACATTCTTGGCGGCGGTAAGGTCTTTATCGGCGAAACCGCAAAATTTGCAGACGATGGGGAAGACGATGGCGGCGACAAAACCGCAACATCCAAAGTCGATATTCTCATCCATGGTGAAGGATCCTTGCTGGATATTGATGATCAAGTCAGAGCAGGCGGTTCTGGCGGCGATGTCACATTTGACATTCGAAGTGGTGGCAAGTTGGATGTTGCGAATGACTTCCGTTTTGCGCGCTCGACTGACTACAATCCAGACATCGGGGGCAAAGGCGCACTTGAAGTTCGCGGCGCAACGTCTTCAGTTGAGGCGGGCCGGATAAAGTTTGCACTGGACAAAGGCGCTGTTGGCAGCATCTTTGCGGATGATGGTGCAACCATTCAAACTGAGCGGGTGGACGCTGGTGGAATGGGCGGCAGCGCCAGCATCAAGCTAACCGATGGCGCGAAAATCATTGCAGAACGCTTGGACGTTGCAAATGGTTCTGGGTCCACTGCTACGGTAGATGTCCTTAGAGGTGCCAAGATTGAATTGAGCGATAATCTATCAATCGGGCAATTCAACAATGGGTATGCCGATGATGAAGGTATCTCGCTCAGTGTCCCCGATGGTGCAACCAAGGTCGATTTCACAATTGCTGACGGCGGCGTCGTATCTGTTGCTGGGCACATCAATGCAGCGGCGCGATGGGAGTTGGACGAAGGCATTGTGGCTGGAAATGAGAGCGCGGAAGTGAACCTGACCGTGAGCGGCCAAGGTTCCTTGCTCGAATCTAAATCCGATTGGTCGAACTTCGGACTATCGAAGAACGGCGTTGCAAACGTCAAAGTATTGGACGGTGCCAAGGCGATACTTGGACAAGGTGCAAACTTTGGTCAAAACTCAGACAAGCACGATCAGTTTGGCGGCGAAGGCAATCTAACGGTCTCAGGCACTGGCTCAACAGTCCAATTCATTGAAGATAGCAATAAATCAATGAATTTTGGCAGCGGACAGAACGCAGTCGGCACGCTCACGGTGTCAAACGGTGCCCAAGTCGACCTGCAGCAAATCGAAGCGGGTCGGGAGGGCGGTGCCTCTACAATTACTGTTTTAGACAATGGCATGTTGAACCTAACTGAGTTGACCGCGGCAAAGTTTTCTGGCTCGAGTGCAACAATCAACATCTCCAACGGCGGCATGATTGAATTGGAGAACCGCCTTGATCTCGTCAACTTTGCATTTGGTGACATCTATGATGACGGGGGCTCGGGTTTTGGCATTGCCAATGCAGCATCAACTGCCAACCTCAACATCACAAACGGCGGCGTTCTAAAACTTGGCGCACATATTGATGCGGCAACCCGCTGGGAAAACAAAGAAGGCGTGGATGTTGGGACCGAAAGCGCGCTTGTTAACATCAACGTTTCAGGTGCTGGTTCAAAAATTGAGTCTGCCAGCAACACGAGCTACTTTGGTGTGTCCAAAGATGCTGTAGCCAACGTGAATGTTACGGATGGTGGTTCCATTGTGTTTGGTGAAGCTGCTGTGTTTGGCGATGCTGCCGAGAACTTTGATTTAAAAGGTGGCGAAGGCAATCTAACTATTGATGGTCCTGGATCAAGCGTTAGCATTGTTAACGACGGTAAGGCGAAACTAGAGTTTGCAAATGGCGAAAACTCCGTTGGCACACTGACCATGACAAACGGAGCGAGCATTGTTCTCGACGCCATGAACAGCGGAAGCCCTAGTATTATCCTGGCAAGACAAGAAAGCTCAAACGCTACGATGAAAATTTCGGGTGCAGGCACATCTGTCACGCTGAAAAATGACAATCCGCGTAATCTCCCGGATCAACCAGACAGCGAAAATGGTCGCCTTGAAATTGGCCGCGCCGGAAAAGCGGTTGTTGAAATCACCGATGGTGCGAGCTTCACCAACACTGAGAACGGCTTGATCTGGATTGCGGGTGAAAAAGGTGGCAGTGGTTCGCTAACTGTCAGTGGCGAGGGCACGACGTTCAACTATGGTGGTTCAATGGTCGTTGGTAGTTATCAAGGCGATAGCGAAGCGATCGTCAATTTTACCAACGGTGCCACGATTAACAACCTAGGGAGCTACCAATCAGCTGGCGGTCAAATTTTGGACGGTATCTACCTAGATGAACATAACGGTACAATACTCACTATTGACGGTTCAGCCAAAGTGAACAGCGATCTTAGCATGGAGAACGGCAACTTCATCGTTTCTGCGGCCATTGAGACCGTCAATTTGAACGGTGCCCTCAACCAAAATGGCGGCGAGATTGATCTGCAGATCGCAAGTACAACGTCGCACGATAAGTTGGTGACCACGGGCAGTTCGACACTAAAGGGTGAGTTAAATATCGCTTTTGAAAATGGCTTTGCCGGTGCTGCTGGGGATAGCTTTGAGCTGTTCAACGCCACATCGTTTGAAGTTGGGGGCGATTTTAAGCTGGATGTGTCCGGTTTGGGTGCGGGTCTGGACGCCCAGCTACAGGTGAGCGGCACCGTCGCTTCGCTTGTGCTATTTGATAGCCAGGTCGCGGACTTCGCTATTATCTAGTCTCCCTAGGGCCAGACCAACACGCCCGCGCTCCCTCGGCGAGAAGGAGCGCGGGCTTTTATATGCGATACTGAATTATACCGGGCAAACTTTACCGGTTAATGGGATGCCGCGTGAAACGGTCATGGCGTTGGGGCTAAAATCAACGGCGCTGCGCTCAATTTCGGCCAAGTCTTCAAGCGAAGCATCTGAATCAATATGGATTTCATATTGAATGCCAGACATTTCCACTTTTGCGTCGTCGCGCAGGTTCAAAAAGCCAGCCAAATCCAAGCCGCCTGTCACTTTAACGTTCAGGCTTTTGATTTCGATTTGTTTGATTGAGGCGTGCACCACAAAACCAACCATGATGCAGGCACCAACGCCCGACATTAGGAATTCTTGTGGTGTTGGGCCTTTGCTTTCCCCTAGCAATGCTGGTGGCTCATCCACAACCCAAGAAAAATCGCGCGGGATTTCTTCACCGCCCACATTCATGGGCAATGTGGTGACATTGGCGCGCACGCCAGACTGCCAATTGAGATTTACGCCATAGGTGGCGATGCCGGCTGATGGGGTTTCGCTGATGGCGGCTTTTGCGCCCTCAAGACCCTCTAGGTCGATATTATTGAGCATGATATTCCCTTCAAACTCGCTTTGAACATGAATTGGCGCACCAGCGCTGCGTTTAAGCAAAGCGCAGGCGTGCTGCACCACGCACAGAGCATGTTGTGAAGGGCTTCGTCCCGCCATCTCAAGCAGATGTGAGGGCCGGTTTCAACAAACCGCGCCCCTTCTCTACTTTGTGAAGGCAAGGTTCATTTTCTAATCAGCGGAAATCGCATTGCCCGCAGGGATTAGTTTCAACTTCTCGTTGATTTCGTGTAACGCCAATCGAAAGAGCGCTTCAAGCGGCAATGTGTGGCCACTTTCTTGCTCACGCAAACGCACCCGCGCCCAGATCGCATCATCACGCACCGCATCCAGAAAATCATGGCCATGCCAGGTGAGCGAATGGGGATACCAAGGCGCTGAATTGTCAAACCCATGGCCTTCAATCGCGTGGATCAAATTGCCCTCATGCATCATGCGCACGTGCTGAAAAATCGTGACGTCATCATAGTCTTTATGGGGCAAATGGATGGTGCCCGGCTCATCGTCCACAGAGTTCTCAATCGCAATCAAAATGGTCCGCACAAGATCCATATTCCGCTTCATAAATCACCCACTCCTTTTGCCCTAACGGGGTTAAGGATAGGGAATTTTGCGTAGGAGTGCTTTGCGGTGGATCAAGTGCCACCCCCGCGACAAACCACCTCACCTACCTAACGAGAATTGACAAATATCAATAATTTACTCATCTTCGATTTATGGCCACTTGCTCTCGCCCATAAATCTAGAGGCGATCAAGGGATGAAATGCCACGGGTTAGCTCGTGGTTGTCTCTTGAGGGTAAAGGTGGAATCCCAAAATCCCCTCAGCGAAAACACCCACGGGCTCAATGTAACAATTGATACGTGGAGATACACATGACACATCACTCATCAACCAACGAAGTTTGGGCCGAGCCGTTTAAGATCAAAATGGTGGAGCTTTTGAAGGTCACCACCAAGGAAGACCGCGAAAAGGCAATCGTTGAGGCGGGTTACAATACGTTTTTGCTGAAGTCGGAAGATGTTTACATCGATTTGCTGACAGATAGTGGCGTTGGTGCCATGTCTGACCGCCAGTGGGCGGGCATGATGATGGGCGACGAAGCTTATGCGGGCAGCGCCAATTTTTATCATCTGGAAGCGACGGTACAAAAATACTATTCGTATAAATATGTGGTGCCGACGCACCAAGGGCGCGGCGCGGAAAACATCTTGTCGCAAATATTGATCAAGCCGGGTGATTATGTGCCGGGCAATATGTATTTCACCACCACGCGGTTGCACCAAGAATTGGCAGGCGGAAAATTTGTAGATGTGATTATTGACGAAGCGCACGACCCTGCGTCCACGCATCCGTTTAAGGGCAATGTGGACATCGCAAAATTGGACAAATTGGTGGCCGAAGTTGGTGCCGACAAAATCCCTTATGTGTGTGTTGCTACAGCGGTGAACATGGCAGGCGGACAGCCTATATCTATCGCCAATATGAAGGCATTGCGCACATGGTGTGACAAGCATGACATTATGGTTGTGCATGATATGACCCGCGTTGCCGAAAACGCGTATTTCATCCAGCAGCGTGAAGACGGATATCGCGAAAAATCAATTGCTGAAATCGTGCATGAAATCTGCTCACTGACCGATGCGGCCACCATGTCTTCAAAGAAAGACGCGATGGTAAACATTGGCGGTTTCTTGGCGATGAACAGCGAGAAGTTCTATGAAGAAGCCTGCAACTTGGTTGTTGTTTACGAAGGTTTGCACACATATGGCGGTATGGCGGGCCGCGACATGGAAGCTTTGGCCATCGGCATCACAGAGAGCTTGCAAGATGCGCATATGCGGGCCCGTGTGGGCCAGGTTGAATATTTGGGCAATCGCTTGATTGACCGCGGTGTGCCGATTGTCAAACCGATTGGCGGGCACGCGGTGTTTCTTGATGCGCGGGCCATTCTGCCGCACATTC
>NZ_CAKZPW010000155.1:0-3909 GCF_937139385.1 uncultured Maritalea sp.
TTTGATAAGTAAAGCATGTCGTCGGAGTCGTAGCTCAATGACATAGCAAGAAGTTCTGTGGGCGCATCAATTTGGCCGAAATAGTTGATTAATGCCATGGTAATGATCTGCGTAAAGCGCACTTCTTCTTCGACTTCATCACGTGAATACGCGCGATCTTCATAAGTGCTCCAAAACGCATGGAATCCGAGATGGCTCTCACTGCTTTTTGTCCGCCAAGGTTCCCTGTTTCTTGCGTCATAGCCCGCCAAGAAGGCGAACGCGCAGGCGCTAAGGCATTTCGCATTTTGAGGAACAACTGTCCGTATGCCCATCTTCCGGATATATAATCCTATTTCTAGTGCTTCATTGATTGAGCCTCCATCAGATTCGAAAAAAACCGCAGCATATTTTTTGTCGGGCAACTTTGAGATGTGGCTTTGGAGCCGCAGCAGATCGCCTTTGATGAAGTTCCCGGTAAACGATATTGCGTTTAGGGTATTACTGTCATTGCCGTGGATACCTATATTTGCAGCATAGCACGGTGAGGCAAACAACAAGAAAAAGCACAAAAAACGAAACATGAGAATTCCTAGTAATCTAATGACGGAACCAGCCTAGTCTAGATCAAAGTAACTAACCTCATCAACTGCCCACTTGCTGACCGGACAATTTGGTTTGTGTTGTGAATGGGTCAAGCCGGGGGGTGAACCGAGATTTAGTTTGCGTGCGTCAAAGAAGCGTTAGGCGTTTGCGTTTGATTTGCCTATCCTGTGCCTACCGCTAGGCGTACAATATCGATTCACTCTTGCGTTGGTAGGGGGGCGTTGTTGGTTTGCGGTTAGAAGCGATATTGGCTTAAGTGCTCTGATGAAGCTGGCAAAACGCCGGAGGAGATGCGTATGACTTATGTGATTTTGATTGTGCTTGCACTTTACATTGTGCAGCTTTTGACGCCTGCGACTATGCGGTTCTTTCAGATTGGCTTGAACCGTTACGTGGGCAGTCGCGATGATTTGCCTTCTTTGCCGTTGGCGGGGCAACGTGCAGAACGCGCGCTGATCAATCTTAAAGAAAGCCTCTTTCTATTTTTGCCGCTCGCCATTTTGTCCATTATGCAGGGGCATGAAGTAGCTGCTTTGGCTGGTGCCGAATTGTTTCTTGGTGCACGTGTTGTTTATGTTGTTGCTTATGTTCTAGCCGTGCCTTGGTTGCGTTCGATTGTTTGGGTGGTCGGATTCCTTGGGCTGGTGATGATGGCTCTGCCATTTTTTGGGTAAAAAAGCGGACGTCAATATTTTGCAATAATAGCACTGTTTGGTGGGTGAAGCCCTGTGGGTTGCAAGGTTGGCGTTTGGTCAAGGCTGATTGCGCATCAGCTTATCGCTCTCCTCATTTATCGGTAGCACCAGTTCAATGGTGATGCCGGATAGGATGTCATCATGAACTGTGGAAAGCCCCGCTTCAATTGAGGTGAATTGCAATCGTGTGCCATCTTCAAATTCCATCATAATTGGAATGAATGGCGGTACCTCTGAGGAGTGAGCAAGGCGTTTTATCGCGTCATCAAACAGGCCCGCCGCCTCGTAACTTTCTAATTTTTGGCGAAATTGAGGGTGTTTTTGGGCCTGACGTCGTAAGCGCAGATAGACGGCCCAACTCAATTCTTCCCAGTTTTGTACACGCTCCATGAAGCCGTTGCTCAAAAGCACATCATAAACATTCATCGGTGCATCCGACGTGTTAGGCAGCATGAACAGCGACTTTGCGCTTTGGTTGAAACTCAGGATATTCATTTCTGGGTCCAGAATTAAACCGGGGTAAGGCCAGTTTGCGAGAACATATTTTTCCATGAGTTCAATGGTTTGGCGGATGCTCTTGCTATCCAGATTCCGCTGACTGTAGGGTGAAGTGAAGCCCGCAGCCTCGAACAGTTCGCCACGCTGATTGTGCGACAATTGCATGGTCTCCGATAGGCGAATGATCATTTCTCGGCTTGGCTTGGAACGCCCCGTTTCTAAGAAAGACAAATGCCGTTGTGTTGTTTGAACATCTGTTGCAAGACGGTGTTGGCTAACACCGCGAGATTTGCGCTCCGCACTTAGTATGTGGCCAAAACTGTTCATCTGCTTGTACTCCTTTAGCCAATCTATGGGATTGCGCAAATAGGGCAATTCCTTGTGAGGGAATTGAAAACGATACCCCCTTTGGCCAATATAGCAATGATGATTATTGGGAGAGATTTATGATTATATGGATAGTTGTAGCCTTGGCGCTGTATTTTGCGCAGCTGTTTTTGCCCAGTCTTATTCGAATTCCACAAATTGGCATTGGACGTTATGTGGGGTCGCGCGACGATCTGCCGGAATTGCCCGTTGTTGGACAGCGTGCTGTTCGTGCTTTCAACAATTTGCGGGAAAGCTTTCCAGTGTTTTTGGCGCTGGCGATTCTGAACATGCTCGGCTCCAGCGTACCTGCCGATGCAATATTGGGAGCGCAACTGTTTGTTGGGGCGAGGGTCGTTTATCTGTTTTGCTACTTGTTTGCTGTGCCTTGGGGGCGTTCCTTGGTTTGGGCCGTTGGGTTTTTGGGGCTTTTGTTTATGCTCAAACCGATTGTGCTACAAATTTAGCTGCAAAATGCCATAAAGCACTTGAAACAAATCGCTGTTGGCATTAGACCCTTGCCAGCGGCGTTTGTCGTTTATGCAGGGGTGTAGCTCAGTTGGTAGAGCATCGGTCTCCAAAACCGAGGGTCGTGAGTTCGAGTCTCTCCGCCCCTGCCATTTTTTCCAGAAATTTTAGCTAGCAAATCCGCCATTTACTTGGTCGTGTTTGGTTGTGTGTTCGACAATGTTGTGTGATCTTGCGTGTTCAGGCGAGGTAACAAGATTCACACAATGCACAATCCACTAGATTCATACCGCGAAGTGACAATAAACGATGCGGACGAACACCGTTTAGCGTTCGATGCCCAAGATCGTGCAGCGGTCTATCGCGCTATTAAAACGCGACGTGATGTGCGGGATCAGTTTTTGCCCAATCCAATTGATGGCGCGGTCTTAAACCGCATTTTGAGTGCTGCACATGCGGCTCCTTCGGTTGGGTTTATGCAGCCTTGGAACTTTTTGCTGATTAACTCGCTTGAACAGCGCCAAAAGGTACAAGCTGCTTTTAAGGCGGCGCAGGCGGAAGAGGCGCAGCAGTTCAAGGGTGAGCGCAAAGCGCTTTATCAAAACTTGAAGCTTGAGGGCATCACAAAGGCACCGCTCAACATATGTATAACCTGTGATCCCAACCGCAATGGTAAAACAGGGTTGGGGCGTACGCACAATCCACAGATGGCGCAATATAGTGTTGTTTGCGCGGTGCAAAATCTCTGGCTAGCGGCACGTGCTGAAGGGGTTGGGGTCGGTTGGGTCTCGATCTATCATGAAGCCAAGATGCGGCAGATTTTGCAAATTCCAGAGGATATTGAGATCATCGCTTATTTGTGCGTTGGTTATGTCGATGAGTTATACGAAGAACCTGAATTACAAGCCAAAGGTTGGCGCAAGCGGTTGCCGCTTGAGGATTTGATTATGCACGAGCGTTGGGGGAAACAATGAGCCAAGAAGCTGCATCGGTTGAGAGCAAGAGCAATTGGTATGATAGCAAAACGCTGGTCATTGCTTGGGTGCTGGTGTTTTTCCCAGTTGGCCTTTATGGCGTTTGGAAGAGCGACGATTTCATTAGAAATGTAAAGTTTGGCGTCAGTGTCGCTTGCGTCATTGGTTTTTTTGGCCTTGGGATCAATTTCGTGCATCCGCTTTATGTATTTGTTATGTACCCAACCGCGTTGTTTTTGCTTTGGCGCGCGCCAGAGATCAGCAAAAAACTGACTGCGAGGTGTGCCATTGGCTTCCCAATTCTTCTGATTTTAGCGTTGTTC
>NZ_CAKZPW010000156.1:0-8739 GCF_937139385.1 uncultured Maritalea sp.
AAAGAAAACTGTACGAAATCTAGGCGATCACTTGTGAAATTTAAACATATTGAAAAAGGTAAATGGAGCGGGTAGCGAGAATCGAACTCGCATATTCAGCTTGGAAGGCTGCTGCACTACCATTGTGCTATACCCGCATCCGGTTCGGTCGACCAATGTTACATGAATGGTGGAGGGGACTGGATTCGAACCAGTGTAGCCTAAGGCGCCAGATTTACAGTCTGGTGGTATTAACCACTCACCCACCCCTCCACATTTATTCAATGCAACTCGGGACCGAGTCTTGTCAGTTTCCTTCATGAAATGAAAGCAACCAACGCGCGGTTTATGGTCACCATGACGCAATCTGTCAACACCAAATATGTTGTTTTGATGAACCTTTTCTTGTTCGCCCCAGTTTCTGGCGCTTTTGGCCATGAACGAAATATCTAAATATGCTGGACCTGTCCCCACTTTCACGCTACCGAGCACATTATGAAAGATAAATCGAGATTTCAGCCGCGCCGAAAACCAAAGCTCAATGCAATTGAAGCAGGTCAGTTCTATGTTTATGGACTGCACCCCGTTCAAGCTGCGCTGGCCAATGATGCGCGCGAAAAGCACACCCTTTACGCCACGCCAAACGCGATCCGCCGCCTTGAAGAAGAAGGCGCAATCATCAATGTAAAGGTGAAGGATACAACGCCGAAACGCCTTGATGAAATGCTGGGCAAAGACGCGGTGCACCAAGGCGCTGCATTGCATTGCAAGCCGATCGATCGCCAGTCGTTTTCTGGCTTGGAAGATGCAAAGCTATTGCTTGTGCTGGACCAAATCACCGATCCACACAATGTAGGCGCGATTTTGCGCTCCGCTTGTGCATTCGGCGCAGATGCGGTGGTCACCCCTGCCCGCTTTAGCCCACAAGAATCAGGTGTATTGGCTAAATCCGCCTCTGGCGCACTTGATTGGACGCCCATGATTGAGGTGAAAAACTTAGGCAACGCCATTCAAGAGCTCAAAAACATGGGCTTCACCTGCCTTGGATTTGATTCAGAAGCCCCTGAAGAGCTGCAAGCGGGCGGCAATGCCGACAAGCTGGCCATTGTGCTGGGTGCTGAAGGAAAGGGCTTGCGGCAACGCACACGCGAATTATGCGACAAGATGGTGCGCTTGGATATGCCGGGGCCTATCAAGTCCCTCAACGTCTCCAATGCGGCCGCAATCGCCTTGTTTGCGGCAACACGGCGCTAATCGCCGAATTAGGAAGCCAAATTGAGTGTGGGTCGTCCCGCGACGGCCCAAAAGCCTAAACGTCTCTTCGTTAGCACCAACAGACCGATCACAGAAAACAATGTGGTCGCCAGCGTCGCGAAAGCTGCGCCATAGATGCCATAAATTGGTACAAGCGCAAGGTTAAACAAGACGTTGCACACCAGAGAAACAATCAACACAATCGACAACCCACGTTGCCCACCGGTCATGGCCAAGCCAAATTTGGTCACCGCCGTATAGCTTTGAGCTAAAAGGCCAAAGGTCAAGATCAGCAGCGGTTGATATGCGACTGCATAAACATCGCCAAATAGCACCAACAAATACGCACCAACAAACATCAAACCAACAAAACCAATCAGTGTCGGCCAAAACGCCAATGCCGTGAACTGGCGCATCAGGCGTTGCACTTCTGCGTTGTTGCCCTTGGCGTAAGCCGCTGCGATAGGTTTGCCCGCGGTTGCACTGACTGCAAACGTTATGAAACTCAAAAGCGCAGCAATTTTTGTGGCTACGAAGTAAAAAGCCAACTGATCGGGCGTGACAAAAAACTTCAAAACGAGAATGTCTGTATTGGCGAGCAGGATATTATAGGCTTCCATGGTGGTCAGCGGTATCGCCGTGTACAACCACTCGCGACGTATGCCTGGGGTCGACTTGCCTTGTGATTTGCCTACAAAAAGCCCGCGCAAGTACCAAAACTGCCAAATCCAAGCAAGCAAATACGCATAACGCTGCCCGAAGACAGATCAACGCCAAAAACATACAATGCCACAACCCCAGTGCCCAGTAAGATCGGGCGCCACAAGAAGCCAGGTGCATATGCGATAACATTGCGCCCTAACCCACGGGCCAAGCCCTTGCCAATTTCTGTGAGGGTGAACAAGGGCACACAAAACGCGCCCACAAACAATGCAGGCCGATATATTGCCTCAACAAGTGTATTGGGCAAGATCTGCAAAGACAGCAAAATACCGGCGACCGCCAGACCAGTCACAAAAACCGCAACAAAAACACTGAACCGTGAAAACCGGCCCAACTCAGCGGTTTTGTTTTGATCAACATAGGTTGCGACAAATTTCGTCGCCGCAACTGGCAAACCTATACCTGAGAATGTGCCCAACAGGACAACAATGGTCCAAGCAAAAACATAGACACCATACTCTGTTGGTTCGAGAAGTCGCGCCAACAACAAGTGAGAAAGAAATCCGATCCCTGCACCAAACACGCGCACAAACAATGTTGCTAACCCAGTAGAGGTATTGCCTGTAAGTTTTTGCCGCAATTTGGAAATAACGCTCACGCTAATCGCCCAACCTTAAACTAGGCTAGCTAGCCTGTTTCCTGTCTTTAGGAATATCAACTGAGGAGCTTTGTGCCATTGTCTGAGGCACAACGACACCATGTCGGCGTTCAGGACGGCCTTTCCTTTGCCACAAAATCCGATCGAAACCACGCCGCAACAAAGCCGAAAACTCAAATATTGCCGGTTTCAGATCGTCGAAAACAAAACTATCCGATACTTCCTTTGCCCGGATGCAATTCACAGAGTGAATTATCGTTTCGTTCAAAGCGGAGACGATAACGCCAACATTTGCACGTCCCCGCCCCTGAAGCTTATGCAACAAAGTCAAAACTAAGTTTTTCCCAACAACGCCAGATTTGTAATCGGTAGCGTATGCCCGCTTAACATCCAAATGGATGTCTGCGAACATCATCGGAAAATCAATCCCGAGCGCCAATGGCAAGGGCATAGACCCCCAAGGGCGAGCATTTACCTCAAGCAAGACCCATTCACCTGTGGTCACGGACTGTCGAAATTCAAACATCGCGATACCGTTTAATTTGGTCGCTGCGCACATTTTTTCAACAGCATCATACATGCCAGCATCAATCGGCTCGCTGATACGTACCGAGCTGCTGCCCCCACCTGGTTTTTCCACCAACCGACGATGTTGAAATGCACTCAGTATTTTGCCTTTCCGAGCGGCAACAGATAAGCCCACGCCATCAGCAGCACCGGCCGCAGGAAAAAAACTTTCAAGCAAATACTGGCCCGCACTGGGCAAACAATCCAAACGAAAAGCAAGCTCATCCTGACTTGGGACCACATAAACCTGTCCGCGCGTTTCAAGTTCCTCAATTGAATAAGAACTGCGAGCCTTCAACATCAACGGCAGCCCGTATTTCTCAACTAAAGCCTTCGCGTCGCTGTTTTGATCAATAGTTTCGCCTTTAGCAATTGGAACGCCTAGTTGATGTGCCAGCTCTCTGGTGCGGGCTTTATCAAACAGCATTTCGAGTGCGCGGGGGCCAGGATCAGCCAACCTGAAGTTACGTTGATTTGTTGGCACGGCGCATAAAGGCAAGAGCGCGCGTTCATCACATGGTACAATAAGGTCAAAATGTTCAACGGCCTGCAAATCACGAACTGCAGTCACCCACAAATTCACGTCCAATCCTTGCCTTGGCAATTTGTGAACCTGTTGTACATATTTTGAAAAAAGCGCAGGTGCGGCCCAATTGAACGGCGCTGCGTGAACTTCAAAACCTTGGCGACCGTACGAACGGGCGCAAGCCAAAAATGAGCGCATGTCGTCCCCAACCAACAATATCTTGGTCTGAGATTTGGTCTTGCTTATTTCAAGTGCTGACTGCACGCCGTCTCCACACAACTTAACCGCCAAAATATCTTTAGCGTTACAATTATTCAAACTTACAATGCGAGATAACGAATTTACCAATGGTTACATTTGGTTGTTTTGAACAACTAAAAAGATTTGAGGTTAACAGAATGCTGAAATCAATTTATTCGGCTTTAACCTTTCGACACCGACGACTTTTCTTTGGACGGGAACGCACAAACACGTTTGGTCTGCTTGCCCTCTGATATTAAGCTTTATAGGCTCAACTCTAACACTTGGAGTTTGGTGAATGAAAATTCTTGAAGTCAATGATCTAAAAAAACTCGCTCAGCGGCGTGTGCCAAAAATGTTCTTTGATTATGCGGACAGCGGTTCTTTCACGCAAAGCACATACGCTGCGAACGAGGCAGACTTTGGCAACATCAAATTGCGCCAGCGTGTCGCTGTCAATATGAGCAATCGCACGCTAAAAACCAAGATGATCGGCCAAGACTTCTCCATGCCGGTCGCCATCGCTCCAACGGGCTCAACGGGCATGCAACACGCAGACGGCGAAATTCTGGCGGCCCAAGCAGCAGAAGAATTTGGTGTTCCCTACACCCTTTCAACCATGAGTATTTGCTCGCTTGAAGATGTGGCCGCGGCCACAAAAAAGCCTTTGTGGTTTCAGCTATATGTGATGAAGGATCGTGACTTCAATAAACGTTTGATTGAACGGGCAAAAGCAGCTGGATGCTCCGCGCTTGTGCTGACCCTTGATCTGCAGATTTTGGCGCAACGCCATAAAGATCTTCGCAATGGACTAAAGGCTCCGCCAGAGATCAACTTTTCGACATTCTGGCAGTTCGCCACGCGACCTCGTTGGTGTATGCAAATGCTGCAGACCAAGCAGCACCAATTCGGCAACATTTACGGACACATCAAAGACGTCACCGATCTCGCGTCGCTCCACGAATGGTCTGCCAAGCAATTCGACGAAACACTAAGTTGGCAAGACATTGAATGGATCAAGGAGCAATGGGGAGGCAAGTTGATACTAAAAGGCATACTTGACCCAGAAGACGCCCAGATCGCCACGCGAACAGGCGCTGACGCCATTATTGTTTCCAATCACGGGGGGCGACAGCTGGACGGAGCGCCTTCCTCAATTTCTATGCTGTCGCCAATTGTTGATGCGGTGCAAGGTGATATCGAAGTGCATATGGACGGCGGAGTACGCACTGGCGTTGATGTTTTGCGCGCCAAGGCTTTGGGCGCTCAAGGCGTATATATTGGTCGCCCATATCTATATGGACTAGGTGCCATGGGCAAAGCGGGCGTGACCAAAACACTAGAAATACTCGCTAGTGAGCTCGACACCACTATGGCCCTGTGCGGTGAACGCGACATAAATGACGTGGGTACCCACAATCTAATTTCCTAGACGTTCGCCCTCATGGTTGATATTCCTTGAGCAAAAATGTCATCAACGCATATTATTCAAACGCCAAGACTTAAAGCGAAACCATCACATGACCAAAGGCCTATGCCGACTAGCGATTTCATTACTCTTTGCCCTATTGGGCACCCTTTTTGCACATGCGAACGAAATCACAACGCAGCTAGAACGCTACATTGATGAACAAAATATCGACGGAGCAAGTTTCTTTGCAAGCGTTGACGGCAAAGTCATTGAAGCTGTTGCGGGTACAATAGATCCCGCCCAAAAAGAAGAAACCGCTGTGGGAACGCGCTTCTACATCGCCTCAACTGGCAAGATGATGGTCGCCGCAGCAATTCTTTCGATGGTTGAAGATGGGAGTTTGCAACTTGATGAACGAATTTGGCCACTGATCAAATCCATTGGTGAAATCGAGCGTCTAAAAAACGCTGACGTGGTGACACTGCGCCAAATTCTCAACCATACCTCAGGACTTGCTGAATATCTTAACGAAGAGTTTGACGACGCAAGCCAGCGTGAGCCAGCAAAACGTTGGACACCGCAAGAAGCCCTGAGCTTTGCGTATGACGCAAAACCGGCTTTCTCACCTGGCAAATCATTTGAGTACACGAATACAAACTATGTCCTCTTGGGCTACATTTTAGGGCAGATTGATGGGACAATAGAAAAGGCCTTAGAAAACAGAATCTTTAACAAGGCTGGCATGAACACGGCAAGTGTCGGCGCCCAGGCATCAGCCCCCCATTTGGCTCATGGTTTTGACGAAGATGGTAATGACGCGAGCGAGCAGGCCTGGGCAAGCATTTTGGGCGATGGTCCTGTCGTTTCAACCGCTCAAGACGTCGCCAAGTTTATGCAAGCTCTGTTTGACAGTCGAAAACTGCTCGGCCAGAACCTGCTCGACCAAATGCTGACGGGTTCGCAACACGATGAGGGCTATGGCCTAGGCATGGGCGTTGATGAAGATGAATGGGGGCATTGGTATGGTCATGCGGGCTCATACGGTGGTTTTGAGGCTGACGTTCGGTTCTACCCTGACCTAAACTCTGTAATGGTCGTCTTGATGAACGGAAACCCCGACGAGGAGAACCCATTTTTGGACACTGCAGCGCAAAAGCTGTTTTAGCTTGATTTCAAATATTCACGCAGCTCGTCAAACTGGCGATATGTCGGTGATATATTGGAGATAATCGGCGATACTTCAGAACGTTGTAACCACCTGAGCGCCTGTTCCAATGGCATCGGGTGGCCAACGCCAAACCCTTGAATAACTGTGCATCCAGCCGCTTGCAACTCTTCTGCTTGCTCAATCTCTTCAATACCCTCAGCAACCACGCTCATCCCAAGCTCGCTGCATAGCGCAATGATGGTGCGCACGATTGTAAGTGTTGCCGGATCTAAAAGCATATTGCGTACCATAGCGCGGTCAATCTTGACCCCATGCGTAGCGATCCGAGTCAAATGCGCCAGCCCTGCGTACCCCATTCCAAAATCGTCCAATTCAACTTGAAAACCTTCATTGCACGCCTCACGGATTGTTTCCAAATTTGAACCATTCATGCCTTCCAAAAGGTTTGTCTCCAACACCTCAATCGTAACGCTCTCGTTTTTCAAACCACGTAGTTTAACGGCGGAAACCAACTCGCGGATAAAGGTTGGCTTATTTAGCGTGGCAGTTGAAACGTTCATGGAAATACGCAAGTGGGTGTGACCCTCAGCATGCATAAATTGCAAAGCATCTAAAGCGCCGCACATCGCCACATGATCGACACGCGCCATCATGCCGTTCTGCTCTGCAATGGTTAGGAACTCTTGTGGGGGCAATTTGCCGTAAACTGGGTGGTACCATCGGATCAAAGCCTCAAACCCATGCACCGCACCAAGTTCAAGATTATACTGCGGCTGCAGTTCGACGGCCAACTGACCTTCGTCGATGGCCGGACCTAATTGTGAGGAAAGCTCCATGCGGCGTTCATAAACGGTGCCCAAATCCCGATTAAAGCACGATATTCCGTGCCGTCCATTACGCTTGACTTCATAAAGGGCAACATCTGCATGCTTGATGAGATCATTTTCATTTGTTGCATGCTCGCCAGAAATCGCAATGCCGATACTGCACCCAAACTGCACCACATGATCACCAGAATGAAATGGTCGCTCAAGGGCAGCCAATATTTTTTCCGCAATTCCCTTTAGGGGCTCAAATCCAAGTGTCTCTTCAAACACGACCAAGAATTCATCACCACCAAAACGACCTACCATACCCATATCACCAACAATTCGGGTCATTTCAGTCGCTGCATGAATCAACACCTGGTCACCAACAGCGTGCCCTAAAGTGTCGTTGATAGATTTGAATTGATCCAAATCGATGTGCAACACGCCGGCAGTCTTATTGTTGCGCATGGCGTATTTTACAACTTCGTCCAAATGCTTGGACAATTTCATCCGGTTTGGCAGCCCTGTAAGAGAATCATATTCTGCAAGTTCTTTGTTCAGCAACTCAGAACGCCGCAGTTCTTCTTCGTTGTTGCGTTGCTGTGTTATTTCACGCGCAATAATAATGACTTTTGGATCTTCATCGTCATTGAATTTGGCAACAGCAAAACTCAGCTGATTCCAAAAATGCTCGCCATTTTTGCGAATGTTCAGTATGCATTCGAAATCTTCCAAAACGCCTGACGTCACATCGTAATGGAACTCGTCAATTTCTGCTTGGCTGGGTCGAATGTCTGGTGGAATGACAAATTCTTGTGGTTTTCTGCCCAAAATCTCCTCGGCCGAAAAGCCTGTCATCTTCGAATAGGCAGGATTCGACCATTCGATGTGCCCCTCAAGATCTTGGATAAGAATGCCGTCATTTGCATTCTCTAAAATGAGAGCCATGACCGCATTCTCGGCCCGCAACTCATGCAGTTTCTGATTCACGTTCTTTAGTTTCTTGCCATAGTTTACACGTGCTTCGCGATTCCGGCGCGCATAATAAACCACTCCGCCACCTAAAAGGCAGCCGAGTAACAACACAAGAAACTGAACGACAATGACCATATCCACAGGGTCAAGCACTCCTAATTAACTCAAGAATACAATGCTACTCGTTAATTAGAGCCAAACGCCCATCATCGTCCAGACGTGTTTCAGAAATCTTGGCTGTTGACCTTAGTCCAAGGGCGTTGCCAAGGGCTCGCTCGATTCCGTATCGTCGATCTTGTGTCCGGACCCGACGCAGTTGACGCGGACAAACAGAACTCTCTGCACATCCGCTGAGCAAAACAAAAGTCCTCCCAACCCGTCAGCGCTATGGGAAGTAGGACCGCACAACATTGTTTGGCCGGTTCTCAAATTGGCATTAACCGACAATTCATGAATCGTGAGTTTGTCTTGAGAGGGCTCCCAATAAAA
>NZ_CAKZPW010000157.1:0-3152 GCF_937139385.1 uncultured Maritalea sp.
TTTAATCGGCTTGCTATTGCTTCTAATTGAAGGAGTCGCTCTTTGCTCTCCGAAAGCCACCTGAGGGTCGCTTCGTCAGCTTTCTCACAGATGAAGAATTTTCGAAGTCGCCAAAAATCATGAGTGATTGTCCAGTGCTCGGACTTTTTGTCGGCGGCGCTCGCGCTCTCCAAATCGCTGAGACGTTTATCGATATAGGTTTCGAGCCATTTGTTATCTCCGTTTGTGGAGACCAAATCGAACAGGCTACTCATACTGTTCAGGTGCATATGCGGATAGCGCTGCATCCACTCAACGCATAACTTATCGCGTAGAGGTTCGAATTGAGGTTTGTGAAGAAGCCTGTCAACGCCGGAGTAAAAATGCTCCATTGGCCGGAGTAAAAATACACCACTTGGCACGATGGTAGGTTTGTCCCCAGACCCGCACAGCGCAGTGCCATCCCACAGCGACGAAGCTGGGCGGGGCTGTGGTCAAGCCGGGCTCTCAGAGGGATTGGTCAGTTTATTTCGGTTGAGCGCTTTGTTTCAATCGGTAACTATCGCCGTTCATTTCCAGAATATGGACGTGGTGGGTCAGCCGATCCAAAAGAGCGCCTGTAAGGCGTTCCGAACCGAATGTGCCTGTCCATTCATCAAATGGTAGGTTCGATGTCACAATGGTCGATCCGCGTTCATAGCGCTGTGAGAAAACCTCGAACAGAAGTTCTGCGCCAGTTGGCGATAATGGCACATATCCCAGCTCATCGATAATCAACACGCTGTATTTGGCCAGTTGCTTTTGAAGGCGTATCAAACGTTTTTCGTCGCGCGCTTCCAGCAACTCATGAACCAGTGCTGATGCTGTAATAAAGCCGACTGAAAGACCCTTCTGACAGGCTGCCAATCCAAGGCCAAGAGCAATGTGGGTTTTGCCGGTTCCGCTGTTGCCAACAGCAATGATGTTTTCTCGGGCGTTTATGAAATCGCACCGCGCCAGTTCCATCACCAACATCTTGTTGAGGTTCGGGATGGCTTTAAAATCAAAGCTGTCGAGGCTCTTGGTCGCTGGAAACTTGGCTGCTTTGATTCTGCGTTCCACCATTCGCCGTTCGCGGTCTATAAGTTCCAGCTCGCTCAATCTCAAAAGGTATCGAGTATGATCGACACCCTCGGCCGCGCACAGCTTTGCAACCTTGTCATATTCCCGCAAGAATGTTGGTAGTCGCAGGGACTTCAGGTGATGAGGCAGCAATAATTGCGGTGTATCATTGGGTGCATTACTCATGATCTTCCTCCCGTCAGAAGCGCCATGTAGTCACCTGCTGAGGTGGCTGCGACATGAGCCTTTGGCAAATATGGGTATACTGTCATATCCAACCTTGGCGGGCGTCGTTCAATTCGGCACAGCACCAAATGCTTCACAGCGTCAAAGCCAATGGTACCTCGTTCAAGCGCGTTCTTGATCCCAGCTTCAACGTCGGTCATATTAAACGTCTCCAACAACCGCAGCACTTGTACGAACTCGCGCTTGCCAGCTTTGCCCATACGAGCTTCCAGCAAACGCCGCAGCGTTATGAAGCATTGTGGCAGTTCCCAGCCCGCCAGTGGTGCTGCCTGATCAAGCGCATTGGTCTTTTGCTCCAGCAGTGCAAGGTAATGAAGCGGATCAAAGATATAATCTTCTTTCTCCCATGATCGCGGATGACGGGCAACGATCTCAGTTCCCCAAGCAATCACGACCTCATGGACATAGCCTCGAACCAAAACTTGTTGATGTCCATATTGCGTGGGAACGGAATAGTCATTGCCACGGTAGCGCACCAGAGACAGTGAACTAACGCGCACAAACTGCTTGTCGCACGCGTCATATGGAACCGCGGGTAAAGGTTGTAATTGTTCAGCATCAGCGACAAACCGTTCGCCAATCGTGCCTTTGTGGCCGCGCAATTTATCACCCATTCGCTTGCGGCATTGGTCGGCTAGATTAGCATTCAAATCATCAAAGCTAGCAAACCGTGGCTTGGGCACCATAAAGTTGCGACGGGTGTAACCAACCATGCCCTCGACCTTGCCTTTATCATTCCCTTTGCCGGGACGACCAAACCGATCAGCAAACAAATAATGAGATACCAGTTCCGAAAACACACGAGTGCGCTTGCGTTTGCCGTCACCCAGGATACGAGCGACCGCGATCTTGGTGTTGTCGTACAATATCGAAATCGGCACACCGCCAAAGAAGTCGAACGCAGCAACATGAGCGTCGCAAAACGCTTCAGTTGTCTCAGATGGATATGCCTTCAAAAAGCACGCATCTGAATGCGGCAACTCCATCACCAAAAAGTGGATCTTGCGCTCCACACCACCAATAATCGCAAGCCCTTCACCAAAGTCGGCTTGGGCGTGACCTGCTGAATGGGTCAGCGGCACAAACATCTCTCGTTGTGCCTGCTTCGCCCCAAAGATGTAATCCTTCACGACCGTAATGCCGCCAGTATAGCCATGCTCATCACGTAAGCGCTCAAACACGCGCTTTGACGTGTGTCTCTGCTTCTTTGGAACCGACTTGTCAGCTTCAAGAATGGCGTCGATCACACCAATATAGGGATCAAGCTTAGGGCGCTGTATCGGTGCAGTACGCCGATACCCAGGCGGTTCAGAATACGCCAACATCTTCGCAACACTGTCTCGGCTGATCCCAAAATCCCGAGCAATCTGACGCCCACTCAAACCTTCCTCAAAGTGAGCGTGACGAACCTTCAAATACAATTCCACGGTGAAAATCCCCAAGCCCTCCCATCAAATGAAAGGGCAAAAGTGGCCGACTTTTACGCCGCCCGCGACAGCACTGTGCCGCCGCTACCGTGGCCGAGTATTGCTCCGCCGTTCACACCATCTGTTCGTCAGTCGCTGTTGAATTCATATGTACACACTCTAACACATATCAGGACAATTTTGCCAGTATCGGCTTTAAAACAGGTCGGCGTGTGTGCCCGTTCGCATCATCTTCCAGCGCTAAGACGTAGTTCATGCAGTTCTGAACTCGGCGAACACCGCCTCAACTTCTTGCGGGGTCGCAAACCGTCCGGCGTCAGCATCGGCTATGCCGTGATCGATCGCAGCTAAATGCGGGACTGTTGCATTATTTGAGGTGATTGGCCACTTTCAGGCTTT
>NZ_CAKZPW010000158.1:0-3704 GCF_937139385.1 uncultured Maritalea sp.
AAATGTGCGGAACCGGGCTGATAATGCCCAACAAACCCGCATTGGCAATCAGACCGTCAAGCTTGCCCCAACGTTCAAAAATCGATCCACCCATTTGGTCGATTTTGTCGCCATCAGCAATGTCGAGGGGCACAAGGGTGGCTGAACCACCAACCGCTTGGATTTCGTCGTCCAGCTCTTCCAAACCGCCAATGGTGCGGGCAACAGCAATAATATGCGCGCCGCGCTTCGCCGCTTCAATTGCGGTAAAATATCCAATGCCGCGCGATGCGCCAGTAATCAGGATGACGCGATCAGCCAAATCTTTGTTGTCAGACATGAATTAGCCAGCCTCTCGCAGCATGGAAGTTTGTTTCAGTTTGCCGTTTTCTGCTTCTAAATCGACCAAGCGAGTAGGGTACTCTCCGGTGAAATAATGGTCAGTAAACTGAGGGTTTTTCGGATCGCGGGGCGCACCGCCCACCGCATCATAGAGCCCATCAACCGATAGAAAATGCAAAGAATCTGCACCGATGAATTTACACATTTCATCATGGTCTGTGTATTGATTAGCCAATAGCTTTTCAGGGTCGGGCGTATCAATGCCGTAGTAATCTGAATGGGTGATTTTTGGGCTGGCCACAACCAAATGCACTTCGCTGGCACCCGCATCGCGCACCAATTGCACAATCTTGGTAGACGTTGTGCCACGCACCACTGAATCATCCACCAATATCACACGCTTACCATCCAATTGGCCGCGGTTGGCGGAGTGCTTCAATTTAACACCGAAGGCGCGAATTTGCTGGCTTGGTTCAATAAAGGTCCGCCCCACATAGTGGTTGCGGATGATGCCCAATTCAAACGGGATGCCGCTTTCTTGTGCGTAACCGATTGCAGCTGGGGTGCCGCCATCTGGCACGGGCACCACGACATCGCCTTGCACAGGCGCTTCGCGCGCCAAGTTGCGGCCCATGGCTTTGCGCACATTATACACCGAGCGACCAGCAACAAATGAATCAGGGCGGGCGAAATAGACATATTCGAACAAACAAACACGCTCTGGCTTTGGCTCAAACGGCTTGGACGATGTAATCTCGATCGTGCCGTCTCTTTGCTTTTCGCAAACAATGACTTCGCCATTTTCAACATCGCGCACAAATTTTGCGCCAATGATATCAAGCGCACAAGTTTCTGAAGCAAAGATTGGCGCACCGTCTAGTTCGCCCAAAACCAACGGGCGAATACCAAAGGGATCGCGAGCACCCATAATTTTGGTACGGGTCATGGCGATTAGGGCATAACCGCCTTCCATCTGAGAAATGGCTTCAATAAAACGCGCAGCAGAGCGTTCTTTCTTAGACTGCGCAATCAAGTGCAGCACAACTTCACTATCTGAAGTAGACTGGCAAATCGCACCGTTGGCGATTATCTCGCGACGCAATTTCAATGCGTTGGTGAAGTTACCGTTGTGCGCCACCGCAATGCCGCCAACACTAAGTTCGGCAAACAATGGCTGCACGTTGCGTAACGCAACTTCGCCAGTTGTTGAATATCGATTGTGACCCAAAGCAACATCGCCGGGCAGCTTCTCGAGCATTTGGGGATCAGTGTAATGATCACCCACCAAGCCCATGCGCCGCTCAGAGTGAAAGCGTGTGCCATCGTAGGTTACGATACCTGCAGCTTCTTGACCGCGATGTTGGAGAGCGTGAAGACCAAGCGCGGTCAGTGCCGCTGCGTCTTTGTGCTGGAGGATGCCGAATACACCGCACTCCTCATGTAACGTGTCACCTTCAAGGTCAAAAACGTCATTTTCGCTGGCATTGCCAGCCGGGTGAGAGGAGTGCGCCAACAGTTTCCACCTATGTCATTTCATTGTCATGCAATGCTTGTCGGCTGATTACGCCCATGCGGCAATGGAGTCAACAAGCCGACTGGCTTTTACAAACCTTTGACCATTAGGTCGAAGTTTCGGTTGGAAGTTCTTCTTCCAATTCGTCGGTGCCCTCTACAACCGGAGCTTCGGGTTGAGGGGAGCGCCCGCGCAGAGTTTCGCTGACCATATCTTCCAGATCTTCAGGTAGGGCTGCGATCAAATCTTCGCCCAACTGTGAAAGCATAGGCAGTGTTTTGCTTTCTTTGCCCCAGTCGTTGACCACAGATTGGAACAACCACTGACCAAAAATTACAAACACAACAGCAATCAAAATGCCGCGTAAACCACCAAAGATGAACCCGAGCGAACGATCGAGTGGGCCAATTTTGCTGTCGCCCACAAGGTCGGCGATCCACATGGTCAACAGATGCAACACAATCAGCGCAACAATAAAGCTCACAAGGACCGTCGCAATGTCTGCAACCAATGGCTCGGCCACATATTGGCGTGCAAGATCTGGATTATTTGCAAACATCCACCAGGCAAACAGTGCAGAACCACCCCATGTTGCAAGCGATAGTATTTCGCGGGTTAGTCCCCGCATGGTGGCCAACAAGGCTGAAACCAAAACGATCAAGCCAACGGCAATATCAAATGCGGTAATCATTCTAAGACTATTCCCTCACGAAAACTCAGCGGTCGAATTTGCATTTCATTTAACCGCAATTGACGATAAAGCCAAGCGTTCACTCGTCATCTTTGTTAATGGGGCGCTTTGCACGGGATGCGATTTGTGCCACCAAATCCGCCAGTTGTTTAAATCGGCGCGTTTCGATTGCCCCGTCTTTGTCTTTCTCTTTGCCAAAAGCGGTGACGGCCAACCCAAATCCAAGCTTGTTTGCTTCTTTGAGGCGCGTTTGACTGTGCGAGACTGGGCGCACGCCACCGGAAAGGCTCACTTCACCAAAATATACCGCGTCGGCGGGAAGGGGGGCATTCGTTAATGAGGACACAAGTGCAGCGGCAACGGCCAAATCTGCGGCTGGCTCAGAAATCTTCAAACCACCTGCAACGTTTAAATAGATATCGTTTGCGCCAATTCGAACGCCGCAATGGGTTTCCAATACGGCCAGCACCATCGATAGGCGGGCCGAATCCCAACCGACTACCGCCCGGCGCGGTGTGCCAAGTGGTGAAGGGGAAACAAGCGCTTGAATTTCAACTAAAACTGGCCTTGTGCCTTCCATGCCTGCAAAAACCGCAGAACCGGACGCTTCTTTGTCGCGTTGGTCAAGAAATAGGGCGGATGGATTTGCGACTTCGCGTAAACCTTCGGACGCCATTTCGAACACGCCAATTTCGTCCGTTGCGCCATAACGATTCTTCACACCGCGCAAAATGCGGAAATTGTGGCTGGCATCGCCTTCAAAATATAAAACCGCATCAACCATATGCTCTACAACACGTGGTCCAGCAATTTGGCCATCTTTGGTGACGTGACCCACCAAAATCATGCAGGCTCCGCGTTTTTTAGCGAACCGCGTGAGCTCTTGCGCGCAGGCCCTGACCTGGGCGACGGTGCCAGGCGCGGCGCCGAGCTGATCTGTCCACATGGTTTGAATGGAATCGATGACAACGACATCGGGCTTCTCGGCCATTAAACCGTCAAGTATGGGGCCGAGAGATGTTTCGGAAGCAAGAGCTACGGGGGCGTCGCCCAAACCCAGGCGCTTGGCCCGTCGCCGCACTTGCCCGGCTGATTCTTCGCCGGAAATATAAGCTGTTTTCAAGCCGCTTTTCGCAAGGCTGCCCACAGCTTGTAATAGGAGCGTTGATTTTCCGATGC
>NZ_CAKZPW010000159.1:0-2863 GCF_937139385.1 uncultured Maritalea sp.
GTATAAAGCCCATTAATTGGAAGAAAGTGATCATTGAAATAAACCAAAAAATAGCAAAACTAACCGCTTTTAGTTTAAGTCATTGTTCTTTAGTTTTCTTCAATACAATTTTATTTTGGTAAAGCTTGGGCCATAACCAACAAAATGAGCCAACCAACGATTGTCCACCCAAATGCCAAATTTAATATAAACATAATTGTTGGCAATTTAGCTCCAGGCCAATGCTCTCTTTTTTTAGCAACAATAGCGTACGGCAAAAAAAATAATTGAAGCACCAGTAAGAACCATTGAAAAGTGGCAAATTTCTGCAAACTGGAAAAGCCAAAGAGAAACAACGGCGGTTCATCAAAAAGCGTTAGACTTGTTTAATAATGGTAGAACTCAACCACAAATAGCATTAGAACAGCCGAAAGAATTGGATCGTAAAGGTGCGGTTCTACTTGGTTGGACTGGCGACAATGGTGATCCTGACAACTTCCTAGCGGTTCTTTTGGGCTGTGATGGTGTTGGTGGTTCAAACCGCGCTCAGTGGTGTAACGAAGAGTTTGACGCTTTGACACTTAAAGCGAAAACTGTTTCAGACGCTGCAGAACGTACTAAGCTTTATGAAGAAGCACAGGTTGTGTTTAAGCGTGAAGCACCTTGGGCGACTATTGCGCACTCAACAGTGTTCATGCCAATGTCCAAGAAAGTTAAAGGTTATGTGATGGACCCATTGGGCGGTCACTGGTTTGACGGTGTTGATCTAGACCAGTAGGTCTTGGATCGAACTTAAGGGGACTGAAGCAGGCGCTGTATTGAACAGCGCCTGTTTTCTTAGAAAAAAAGAATGTTCAAATTCATCATCAGTAAGTTGGCCATGATTGTGCCAACATTTTTCGGGATCACGATTGTGGCTTTTGGCTTCGTTCGTGTTCTACCGGGGGATCCAATCCTAGCGCTCGCAGGAGAGCGCGGGGTTAAGCCAGAGCGCTATCAAGAGCTTCTGGTCCAATTTGGCTTTGATAAGCCAATTTGGGAGCAATATTTCACCTATTTGGTCAACCTGTTTCAAGGTGATTTTGGCACATCGATTGCCACCAAACGCCCTGTTCTGGACGAGTTTTTGACCCTCTTTCCCGCCACAATAGAACTTGCACTTTGTGCGATTATATTTGCGGTATTGTTGGGCATTCCAGCTGGCATTATTTCCGCTGTAAAACGCGGGTCGTGGTTTGATCAAACGACCATGGGCATCGCGCTTGCTGGTTACTCTATGCCGATTTTTTGGTGGGGGCTTTTGCTCATCATCTTCTTCTCAGGCACATTGGGGTGGACACCAGTATCGGGCCGGATTTCGCTTCTCTATTATTTCCCACAAGTCACCGGCTTTATGCTGATCGATAGTTTCCTGTCGGGACAACAAGGGGCATTTAAATCCGCCTTTATGCATTTGATCTTGCCAACCATTGTGCTGGGCACAATTCCATTGGCAGTGATTGCGCGCCAAACCCGCTCAGCCATGCTAGAAGTGTTGGGCGAAGACTATGTGCGCACCGCGCGGGCCAAGGGCTTGGGGCAAATGCAGGTTATTGGCGTGCACGCATTGCGTAACGCGCTTATTCCGGTGATCACCACCATCGGCCTACAGGTCGGTGTTTTGCTTGCTGGGGCGATTTTGACCGAAACCATTTTCTCTTGGCCGGGCATCGGCAAGTGGATGGTTGATAGTATTTTTAGACGGGATTACCCGTCTGTGCAGGGTGGCTTGGTGCTGATTGCGCTGATCGTGATGGTGGTAAACCTCACTGTTGACGTGCTCTATGGCTTCATCAACCCGCGCATCAGGCATCAGTGAGGATATCAAGATGACTGATACACAAACAACAAAAGTTGACCAAACCGTTGTCAAAGCAGAAGCGCGCAATGCGCAACTGCAAATGCTCAACGAGTTTTGGCATTACTTTAGCGCCAACAAAGGGGCCGTAATCGGTCTCGTGATTGTTGGCATTATGGTCTTTGTGGCCGCCTTTGCGCCTTGGTTGGCCCCGCACGATGCGGGTCACCAATATCGCGATGCATTTTTGATGCCACCTGTTTGGGAAACTGGTGGCAGCTGGAAATTCATCCTTGGCACCGACGCAGTGGGTCGAGACATGCTGTCTCGCCTAATTCATGGTTCGCGCTTTTCGCTGTTCATTGGGGTAATCGTTGTGTCGATTTCCTTGACCGGCGGCATCATCATTGGCCTTGTGGCGGGTTATTTCCGTGGTTGGGTTGATGGGATCATCATGCGGGTGATGGATATCATCCTTGCGTTTCCATCCTTGTTGATGGCCTTGGTGCTGGTGGCGATTTTGGGCCCAGGCCTTGTGAATGCCATGATCGCAATCGCGATTGTGTTGCAACCTCACTTTGCCCGCTTAACGCGTGCTGCGGTGATGAGCGAAGCCAACCGCGAATATGTGACCTCTGCCAAAGTGGCAGGTGCTGGGCATATGCGGCTTATGTTCAAAACCATTTTGCCAAACTGTCTTGCGCCTTTGATCGTGCAAGCAACCTTGTCGTTTTCAACAGCAATTTTGGATGCGGCAGCGCTTGGCTTCTTGGGCATGGGCGCACAGCCACCCACCCCTGAATGGGGCACAATGCTTGCTGAAGCGCGTGAATTCGTGTTGCGGGCATGGTGGGTTGTGACCTTCCCAGGCATTGCCATTCTGGTTACCGTTTTGGCCATCAATTTGGTGGGCGACGGCTTGCGCGATGCGCTTGATCCGAAAGATCGATAGAAGGGAATTTTGAGTATTTTTCATTTACCCCGATTGTCGATCTTCAATTTGAATAAAGGATCAGTAGCGTGAACGATCAAAAGAAAAGAGTGTTG
>NZ_CAKZPW010000160.1:0-12916 GCF_937139385.1 uncultured Maritalea sp.
CGCGAATATCACCATAGTCTTTCGATCGTTGGTCCGTGTTTTCGATCATCAGCGAAATTGGCGTGCCAGTCGTGCGCTGACCGTTCGTGCGATCATCTTCAAATACACCGGATAGTATTTTAACTTGATCAGCTTCACGGCGCTGGGTGGTGTATTTTGACTGCCCCGGTTTGCGGCGATCAAGGTCAAGTTGGATGGTTTCAGCGTCGATCTTCAAGCCAGAAGGACAGCCATCTATGACCACGCCCAGAGCGGGTCCGTGGCTTTCGCCCCATGTAGTGAACCGAAATAAGTGTCCGAATGAATTGTGTGACATTAAACGCCCGAAAATGCTGGTTTTGACTTAGGTGCAATGGTTCTAGGGTTCGGCGCACATTTGGTCAAGCGCGCTTCGGCTAAGGGCGTTCAACCTAAGTTGCAATTGCTAAGAACCGAAGAACTCTATTTCACCATCTTTAAAGCGCATAACTTTGTCTTGCTGTGGCATCCACTGGTCAAGATCAGCACCCGACAGACCTGTTAAAAGTCGTCGCAGCGCACGCGCCACACCACCGTGGGCAACCACAATACTTGGTTTTGTCAATCGCTCTGCACGGAATGCATCAAGTCGTTCAACTAGCATGTCATAGTTTTCACCATTGGGTGGCAAGTGGTTCCATTTGCTTTTGTTTCGCGTCGCAAAATCGTTTGGGTGATCGCGTTCAATTTCTGAAAGCAGAATGCCCTCGAAATCGCCAAATGAGATTTCAACCAAGCGGTCATCAAAAACGACCTCCGGCAAAGGCTGTTCAAAGCCCTTGCGAACGCGATCCATCGTTTCGCGCGTCCGCCCCAAAGGCGAGCAGAACCAATCCAATTCGTTCGGATCGATTTGGTGTTGATCCAAGGTCGCGCGCAAAGTCAAACCGTTTTGATCAGCTTGCGCCCGTCCATGTTCATTCAACGGAATATCGCGTTGGCCTTGGAACCTTTGTTCCTTGTTCCAATCGGTTTGTCCGTGGCGAATAAAATAGAGGAGCGGCCACTGGTCACTAGACATAAAACACCAAATATTTAACGGAGTTAACTGCCCGAGTGGGCAGCCTTCTATTCGTCTTCTTTTTTCAGAACAGACATGCCCATTACGTTGTAACCGGAATCCACATAGTGAATTTCACCGGTTACACCTGACGAGAGGTCCGAAAGCAAATACATGCCCGCATTGCCAACTTCATCAGTGGAAACATTGCGGCGAAGAGGTGAGTTAGCCTCTCCATAAGCCAGCATTTTGCGGAAATCGCCGATCCCGGACGCTGCAAGTGTTTTAATTGCGCCGGCTGAAATACCATTCACTCGAATGCCTTCAGGACCAAGGTCTGCGGCCAAATAACGAACAGATGCTTCAAGCGCCGCTTTTGCAACACCCATCAGATTGTAGTTCGGGATGACTTTTTCCGCACCATAATAGGAAAGCGTCAAAATCGATCCGCCGTCTTTCATCAATCCGTGTGCACGCTTGGCAACGGCGACGAGCGAATAGGCTGAAATTTCCATTGAGTGTTTGAATTGCTCAACAGTTGTGTCGATATAACGACCTTCAAGCGCGGCTTTGTCAGCGAATGCAATGGCATGCACCAAGAAGTCGATTTTGCCCCATTTTGCTTCAATATCAGCAAAGGCTTTATCTAGTGCCTCTGGGTTTGTGACATCACATTCAACAACCAAATCGGAGCCAACTTCGGCTGCAAGCGGGTCAACGCGACGTTTGAGCGCCTCACCTTGGTATGTGAACGCCAACTCAGCGCCTTGGCTGGCTGCAGCTTTTGCAATGCCCCAGGCGATTGAGCGATTGTTCGCCACGCCCATGATCACACCACGTTTGCCTTGCATCAGGTTGCCGTCAGTCATAAATGCACTCCGCAATTAAATAATCTTGAATTGGGTTTTGACACAGGCAGACGAAACGGGCAAGTTTTCCCAACGATTGTTCCCCCAAAAGATGATGTTGAATTCTTATGACCGCACCAAATGCTATGCTTGAGGCCCTCACCGACTTGATCGGCGCATCGAACGTCATTAGCGAATCAAAAGACATTGCGCCCTATGCAGAGGAATGGCGCCGACTTTATAGCAAGCAGCCTTCGCTTGTGCTCACACCAACGAGTGTTGAAGCCGTGCAGAAGGTGATGGCATGGGCAAACGAGAACAGCGTCTCAGTGATCCCACAGGGTGGTAATACCGGCCTTGTTGGCGGCCAAGTTCCACTGGACGGCGGTGAAGTTATTCTTTCTGTGAAAAAGCTAAAAGCTGTGCGAGATGTTGATCCTGCATCCAATGTCATGATTGTTGAGGCAGGCGCTACCGTTTTGGAAGCTCAAGAAATTGCTCAGAAGCAGAACCGGCTGTTCCCGCTTTCATTGGGGTCGGAGGGCACATGTCAAATCGGTGGCATCCTATCGACAAACGCGGGCGGAACCGCAGTGTTGGCTTACGGCAATTCGCGCGACCTTTGCCTAGGCGTCGAAGCGGTTTTGGCAGATGGGCGGCTTTACAATGGTCTTTCCAAATTGCGCAAGGACAATACTGGCTATGACCTGAAAGACCTATTGGTGGGCGCTGAGGGAACGCTTGGGATCATAACCGCTGCATCACTCAAACTGTTTCCGCGCCCGACCACATTTGAAACGGCGCTGTTGAATATCAAAGATCCGCAGGCCGGTGTTGAAGTGCTTGAAATGGTCCGCCGTAAATCTGGCAACAAAGTCACTTCGTTCGAGTTGCTACCAACGCTTGGCATCGACTTACAACTCAAACACGGTTTGGCCGCCCGCGATCCACGTGCCAGCGATAGCCCTTGGCATGTGCTGATAGAGTTTTCCCTATTCGATGGCGAAGAACCGGGCGCGCTGCTGGTGATGCTTGAAGCGCTATTTGAAGCCGAACTGATTAGCGATGCATCAGTTTGCAGCTCACTTGCTGACCGCAAGATGATGTGGCTCATGCGTGAGCACTTTGCAGAGTGCCAAACTCGAGAAGCGGAAGGCATCAAGCACGACATCTCTGTGCCCGTGAAAGATATTCCCGAACTCATAAAACGGTGTGACTTGGTTGCTGAAAAAGTCATTCCCGGCATTCGATCGTTTGCGTTTGGCCATATGGGAGACGGGAATATCCATTATGATTTCTTGGCGCCCCTGAATATGCCCAAAGGCAACCTACGGGCCCATGCGGCAGCACTGCATGAAGCTATGTACGAAATT
This sequence comes from uncultured Maritalea sp., assembly GCF_937139385.1. Taxonomy (NCBI): domain Bacteria; kingdom Pseudomonadati; phylum Pseudomonadota; class Alphaproteobacteria; order Hyphomicrobiales; family Devosiaceae; genus Maritalea; species uncultured Maritalea sp. The sequence continues at coordinate 3,240 of NZ_CAKZPW010000160.1, forward strand.
GTCGATGATTTGGGCGGCTCAATTTCTGCCGAGCATGGTATTGGTCAAATGAAAGCTGCTTTGTTGCAACAAAAGAAGGATCCTGTTGCGTTAGAAATGATGTATGCGATCAAACAAGCACTTGATCCAAAAGGCATTCTCAACCCGGGGAAAGTCTTGGTTAGGCGAAACTAAAACAAGTCCATTTGCCCGTCAGATGGCTTGGTTGTCGAAACTTCGTTTTCAGCTTTTTCGACCTTTGGCTCAAGCTTAACCGGCTCGATCAGCTCCTCGCCCTCATTACGCGCATTATTCACTTTTTTGGACACTGGATAGGTTTTCATCCCCACCTTATCGAGCGGCTTTACCAGCGTTAGTGCTTCTTTCGCGGTGACACTTTTATTGTCCAGCCACAAGTCCATTTGTTCGTCGTCCAAGTGCACCGGCGTGCGGTGGTGAATTTTGGCCAGACTGCCCGTTGCCTCTTGAGTCAAGATTGCCATCGAGTCGATTTCTTCGCCGTTTGGCCCCTCCCAAGTAGAATAAATGCCTGCCAACGCCAGCATTTGCCCGTCGGCCTTTGAAATATGGAAGGGCTGTTTTTCACCGCCCTCGCGCAACCACTCGTAATAGCCACTTGCTGGCACGACACAGCGTTGGTTTTTGATAGAGGATTTAAACGCTGGCTTTTCCAAGATGGTTTCGACGCGCGCATTGATCAAAACCGAAAACTCGCGGGGATCTTTCACCCAATGAGGAACTAATCCCCAGCGCATCAGCACCGCGTCTCGTCCCGCTGGCATGTTCGCGATAGTCAGCACGGGCTGCGTTGGTGCAATATTGTAGCGTGGCGGAAACGGAATCCCGCCCTTGGTTTTGAAAACCCTATTGATTTCAACGCGTGTATCGTTGAGGTCTAGTCGCCCGCACATATGATCCAACTGCTTGTTTTGTGAAAAAACATGGTGCGGGAAACTGGGCGCAAATTCAAGCCAAGATCATTCAACCAACATGTGTTGCGGGTTTGAACCAAGGCAGTTTCCACCCAAGTGTCATAGCGCAAGCCGCAAACAAAATGGCTGCTGATCCGATCCACTGACCAATCGTTAGCTGACGTTCAAAGGCAAAATAGTCCACAACAATTGCTGCAACTGGGTAGACGAATGATAGCGCACCGGTGAGCGATGTCGATAGTTTTTGGAATGCGTCATACATGATGATGTACATGATGGTCGTGCACAATATGCCAAGTGCCAATACGCTGGTCCATTGCACAGTTGTTTCGGGCTGAATGGCCCAATTTGCCAATGGCGCAAGCACGATTGAGCCGACCGTAACATGCATTAGGGCAACCAAATGGGGCGGTGTACCCTTTAGTTGTTTCACCAAAATAACGGTGACTGCATAAAGGAAAGCCGCCCCCAGCGACATGGCGATGCCAAGCAGATAGTCGGTGCTGCCACCCTCGCCGCTTTGACGGGCCTGCACGACCAAAATCATGCCAACAAATGCCATCAGCAGCCACATGACTTTGTTGAGCGTAATCTTTTCGGATAGGAAAATTGCGCCCAAAGCGACAAGCATAAAAGGTTGAGTGTGATAGGTAACCGTCGCGATGGTAATGGAAGCCTTTGAGAAGGCTGAGAACAATAGAACCCAATTTGTTACGACGGTGACGCCACTAATGGTGCCAAGCAACAATACCCGTTTTGTGAAATTCTCGCGTTTGAAGAAGCCGAGCATCCAACAAATGACGAAAAGTGTGACTGCGCCCAAAAGGCAACGGAACCAAACGACGTTAAGGATGGGCAATTCTGACATCACCACGAAATAGCCAATGGTGCCCGAGATAAGCATGGCCGCAACCATTTCGATGGTGCCTATTGTTGAGTTTTTCATAACACTTCCTTTGTTGCCGTCAGATTATGGCAACGCCTCGCACTTGAAAATATACTGTATTAGGTCCATCGTCACTTTTAATACGAACAGATTAGGCAAAAATCAGGAAACACCTAAATGGATGATAAAGATCGCAGAATTGTCGAAATACTACATAATGATTCAAAGACGCCACTCAAATCCCTTGCGGCAGCGGTAGGTTTATCTTCCCCTAGCACATCTGAACGGCTTAAACGACTGGAAGAAAAAGGGGCTATCGGTGGCTACACATTGCGCGTGGATCACGCTCAGTTAGGTTATCCATTACGCGCCATTGTTCGCATCAACCCCATGCCGGGAAAACTGCAGATGGTGCAAAAGCTTATTGTGGATACTGCGGAGATTGTGGAATGTGACAAAGTCACAGGGGACGACTGCTTTGTGTGCAAGCTGTACCTAAAATCTATCGAGCAACTTGATTTGATCCTTGATAGAATCTCAGAACATGCTCAAACTAACACTTCAATAGTCAAAGCATCACCAGTAAAGAAGCGATTGCCCCCATTATGAGCCCTACGTCTGGCGAACCCACACAAGCTGTAAGTGCTGCCCTGTTTAACGGGGATAGGGTTTTGCTGGTCGAGCGTTCCAATCCACCTTTCAAAGGTCTATGGAGCTTGCCGGGCGGCAAGGTTGAACCCGGTGAAGAACTGCTTGACGCGATCAAGCGTGAGCTGATGGAAGAAACCAACTTGGTCGCTGAGCAACTTCATTTCGTGCACACTCTAAACTTTGATGTTCCACGACATGAACTGCACGTTTTTGCCGGCTATGCTGATATTGATCACGCTGTGGCGCTTGACGATGCGGACGCAACGGCGGTTATTCGTGTGCAAGACCTCGGCAATTGCCACACTACGCCGAATTTGGACGTCTCAGTGCAGGCCGCCTGGGAATCGCTCAATCTACTCAAATAACGTCTTTCAGTTTCATCACACAAGCGTGACCATGCTTGAATTGTCGCGCGTTTCTGTTTGTTGCACGATGCGACAACGAGGAGAAACAGATGTTGATGAGACGGTTTGCACGAATTCTAGCGGTTATGGCTATTGGCGCGGGCGGGTTTGCTGGACAGTCAGCAACAGGGCAGGAAACTACTCTTTATGCCAAACAGGAAACGCCTGGGCATTGGCTGTCCGAGGGTTGGTCAACCGACTTTTCGCGCGCGACAATTCCATTTTGGGATGTGACCGATGTAATTGGACGCGATAATATCCCCTGGATTGACGATCCCCAATTTGAAGAGGTTTCCAACAACATCATCATTCCGGGTAACGAGCCTGTTATTGGCTTCGAGATCAATGGCGATGCCCGCGCCTACCCGCTGCGCATTATGATGTGGCACGAAATCGTCAATGACTTCGTGGGCAATGTACCGGTTGCAGTTACATTTTGCCCTTTGTGCAATACATCGATTGTTTTCGATCGCAAGATCGAAGGTGAGGTTGCGACGTTCGGCACCTCTGGCAAGCTACGCAATTCAGATTTGATCATGTATGATAGAACCACCCAGAGTTGGTGGCAGCAATTTGACGGCAATGCATTGGCAGGCATTCATGCGGGTAAAAAACTCAAAGCCTACCCCTCGCGCTTGATGAGCCTTGATTTGTTCAAACAAGAATACCCCGAAGGGCAAATGCTGTTGCCTGATCCGCGCCGGATTTCCCAATTGGGTCGCAACCCATATGCTGGGTATGACAGCACTTTCAAACCATTTTTATTCCGTGGGGAGATGCCCGAGGACATCAACGGAATGGTGCGTGTCATCCTTGTTCAAGGAGAAAAACCATTTGCTATTGCTTTGCCGAAATTGAGCAAAGATGGCAAATTTGAGAAAGATGGTTTGTACTTTAGCTGGAGTGCGGGCCAAGCTTCGGCCCTAGATACAGTCCAGATTTCTCGTGGACGCGACGTTGGCAACATCAAAGTTGTCGATGAAAACGGGAACCCGGTCGTGCATGAGATTACGTTCGCCTTTGCAGCACGGGCGTTTTTGCCCGACCTTGAGATCATCCAGTAGATTGATGGCTTGAGATTGCCCATTTCCTCTGGCACAAGTGACTAGGGATACCACAAGGGTGAGCCGTGAGAGCGTTCAGTTTCAAAAACACAATCGTTGCAGTTGTCATGATGTTTACATCGACAATTGGTGCGCACGCGGTTGACCCGCCTTACCAGCAAGACCTGCAACGATTTGCAACAATCATGGGCGCGCTTTATCACCTCGATGCTCTGTGCCTAAACTCTGGAAACAATTGGCGAGATGAGTTTGCCGAATTGTTAGACTTAGAAGAAGTTGACGAAGACCGCCGTGCCCGGCTGACCGCAGCTTTCAATAGTGGATATTATGACTTCAATCGAATGCATGTGCGATGCACGCCAAATGCGCAATTGGCCACGAAGCGGTTCATTGCTGAAGGGGCCGCAATTGCCAAAAACATACACACACGCTTCGCTGAATAAAGTTTTCCCCTGCCCGTTAACCTTTTGATCATTTCTGTGGTTACCAACTCAAGAACGCATGTTACACCTCACTAGTCAGGAGTAACCGATTTATGTTTCACCACGAGAATAGTCATGCGCTTTTTGAGCGCGAGGACGAAGCGCGAAAACGCGCCCTTCAATATTTAGCTGAGGCCTGGCGCAATGCCGAGGGCGAAGAGGTGAAAACCGAGGCACTGGCGCACGCAGCGCTATTTGCAGGCCTTGCAACGCTTGTTGAGTTATATGGCGAAACCGCAATTTCTGAATTGATGAAGCGCATTCCGGACAAAGTGATTCAAGGCGAATATACTGTTGACCGGACAATTCAATAATCACTGCCCAATCCTCTCTCTTTGTGCCAAACTAAAGCGAATGCGCAAAGGGAGAGTCGATGTCATTCTTTAAGTTGAAGTCTGTTCGTCCAATCGCATTGATAGCCGCGTTTTCAGTGTTTGCGCTTTCGTGTTCTGCCACACTTGCCTATTCGACATCGCCTGTTGTTGCTCCCGAGTCGGGTGACGCGGTCGAGGGTGAGCAATTTGGCGCGGAAGAGCGCATTGTTTTGCCCGACGCGCCCGAACGTGAAGACCGTCAGGGTTATCTGAATCTAGATATCCATCGCGACCTGGCCAATCTGCCTGCAGCGGTTGCAACAACACGCGAAGAATTGATGGCGGCTGCGAAATCTGGCGATACGGAGATGTTACGTGCCATTTTGAAACGACAAACAAACGTGCCGGTTGTTTCATTTGGTGATGTCGCAGACCCAATAGATTTCTTGCGCGAATCGTCGAACGATGGTGAAGGCCGCGAACTATTGGCCATCATGATCGAATTGATGGAAGCGCCCTACTCGATCATGCCAATGGAAAACGGCGAACCAGAGATTTATGTTTGGCCCGCTTATGCCACAAACAATCTCGAAAACCTCAGCCCAAGCGAACTGATCGACGTTTACAAAATCGTTAGCCATCAAGATTTGGAAGAAATGCAGCTGTTTGGTGGCTGGTATTTCTTCCGGGTGGGCATCGATGCGAATGGTGAGTGGCGCTATTTTGTGGCTGGCGATTAAGTCGCCAAGGATTCAGCAAAAAGAATTGGCTCGCCCTTGTGCGCCGCAACCAATTCGCCATCCCACATGACTTTATGGCCGCGCAAAATCGTGCCAACTGGCCAGCCTTGCACTTCAACACCATCATATGGGGTCCAGCCCGGCTTAGACGCGATCCAGCTGTTGTCGATAACTTGCTTGCGACTTAAGTCAACGATGGTCAAATCAGCATCATAACCAACTGCAATGCGGCCTTTACCCGCGATTTGGAATAGGCGATTTGGGCCATGGCTGGTCATATCAACAAAACGTTCCAGGGTCATTTTGCCCTTATTCACATGGTCCAGCATTACCGGAACCAGCGTTTGCACACCTGTCATCCCTGAAGGAGATTTCGGGTAAGGTTGATCTTTTTCTTCCTTGGTGTGCGGCGCATGATCGGAACCCAAAATGTCCGCGATGCCAGCGTCCACACCGTCCCAAATGCCCGCACGGTGATGTGCATCGCGCACAGGAGGGTTCATTTGCACATAGGAGCCAAGTTTGTCGTAAGCTGTTTCGTCAAGCGTGAGGTGGTGGGGCGTGACTTCAACACTCACTAGGTCTTTGTGCTCAGCCAAAAGCGCCATTTCGTCGGCTGTTGAAATATGCAGCACGTGAATGCGTTTGCCTGTTTTTTTCGATAGAGCCAACAAGCGTTTTGTGCATTTGACTGCGGCTTCCACATCACGCCATACAGGGTGGCTTCTTGGGTCACCTTCAACTTGCAAATGCTTACGTGATTCAAGGCGTGGTTCATCTTCTGAGTGGAAAGCGGCACGGCGCGAAATCGCGCGCAGGATATTTTCAACGCCATCATCATCTTCAACCAAAAGCGAGCCGGTTGACGACCCCATAAAGACTTTCACTCCAGCACAACCGGGCAGTTTTTCCAATTCGGGCAATTGATCCACATTTTCATGGGTACCGCCAATAAAGAACGCGAAATCGCAATGCATGCGGTGTTTGGCGCGCTTAATCTTATCTTCGAAAGTCGCTTTGTCGATGGTGAGCGGGTTGGTGTTGGGCATTTCAAACACACCCGTTACGCCGCCCATTACGGCTGCCAATGAGCCGGATTCAAGGTCTTCTTTGTGTTCAAGACCTGGCTCCCGGAAATGCACTTGGGTGTCGATCACGCCGGGCAATACATGAAGACCGGTGCAATCAACTGCTTCTTTTGTTTCGCGCCCATTCAAATTACCAATTTCAGCAATTTTGCCATTTATCACGCCAACATCGCCCTTGGTGACGCCATTGTGATTGGCAATAGTTCCGTTAAGAAAAATAGTGTCAAATTTGGCATTCATGCTGGTACGTCCCAAAGAAGCTGATATGGATCTGTTATTGGGGTGTAACGCGATGCTAAAGGCAAGAGCAAGGCAAACGGAGCGATTGATGGGAAAAATTATCAAATTGGATCGTTGTGCGGTTCAAATCTCAGGTACGGATGCGCAAAAACTGCTGCATGACACCCTCACCTGCAACCTTTCAACGCCGCTAGAGGGCAAAGCACGTTGGTTCGCCTTATTGGCACCGCAAGGCAAGATTTTGGTTGAGGGGCTTATTTCGGAAACCGATGATGGCTTTTTGCTTGATATTCCAATTTCCGAGTTGGAGAATTTCACGAAACGCATGCGTTTATATAAAATGCGGGCCGACGTAACGATCACTCCACGTGAAGATCTATCTGTGGGCTGGACAGGCGAGAACAGCGAACTGACAGTCGAAGATGCACGTCCGAGCATGGGATATCGTCTTTATAGCAGTGACAGCACGAGTTGGTCTGTCGATCAACAATCCTATCATCACCAACGAATTTCCAATTCAATAATGGAAATGGGCGGTGATTTCGAAGCCAATGGCTTGTTCCCACACGACATTGGCATGGACCAACTTGGCGGCGTGGACTTTAAAAAGGGATGTTACATCGGGCAAGAGGTTGTATCGCGCATGCAGCATCGCGGCACCGCACGTAAACGCCCTGTTATGGTGACGGGTGAAGGTTTAAACACAGGCGACAGCGTCGCTTTGGATGACAAGTCGGTGGGCAGCATCACCTCTTGCGCAGGGAAAAACGGCATTGCACTCGTGCGACTCGATAAGGTTTCGGATCCAGACGCATGTACCATCAATCAGCAACCAGTTCAGCTTGCGGTGCCTGCGTGGGCAAGTTACCTTTTTAGCGATTCTTGAACGCAACAATCGCTGGATTTAACATGGCACGCGCACCACAACGAGCTTGGCAACGGATGTTGTCGGGCCGTAGGCTAGATTTATTGGACCCATCTCCTTTGGATGTGGAGCTAAGCGACATCGCTCATGGCCTTGCGCGGGTGGCACGTTGGAATGGACAAACCAACGGCGACTACGCTTTTTCAGTGGCTCAGCATTCGGTTTTGGTTATGCATTTGGCCCTTGCAGGCAAACCTGAAATGGACGGCAGCGGACGATTATATGCGCTACTCCATGATGCACCAGAGTATGTAATGGGTGACATTATTTCGCCACTCAAAGCGGCGATGGGTGGGCAATATAAGGACCTAGAAGATCGCTTACTGTCTGCCATTCACGTGCGCTTTTCGCTCGCTGCCAAAGCACCAACAGCTACAACGAAGCTGATTAAAAAGGCGGACAAAGAAGCTGCCTATTTCGAAGCGGTCAACCTTGCCGGATTTGAACCAGCGGAAGCCCGCAAGATTTTTGGCGAACCCTCTTTGGCGAGCTTTGACTTGCCCGATTTTGACCAGCTCATCCGCCCTTGGCCAATCCACGTGGCACACGAACAATTTGTTGCTGTTTTCACCAGCATTCTAGGACCGATCAAATAACAACACATTCACATGTCTCAATATGAGACACAAATTAACCCTATGTTAAGCATTGCTTTGACGATTGGGGTGTTTGGTTGATAAATCCTTAAGGCATACTGTTTCTTAAGGATTTGATATGTTTGGCTCCATTCGCAATAAAACAAATATGATGCCGCTCGCGCTTGTGCTGGCAGCAGTTTCTGGCGTCTTTTTGGCGGAAAGTGGCATTAAGTTCGCCAAGCCTGCATTTGCGGCCAACATTCTTGATGCGGCAAAAGTCAGCACGACCCAACTACATAGTGGAATTGACCTGAACAATCTGGTGCGCATTGATCGCAAAGTTTATAGCGTCACTACTGAGGATTATGTGGATCTTGAACCCATTTCTTCCGCGACAGTCAAAAAAATCAGCGCGGGGCGCGTTTTTAATGTGAATATTGCCACCACGTCGACCGGCACTTATTCAACCGACGGCATGCAATCACGCAATGTGCTTTATCCCGGAATTCACGTCGAAGAAATCACACCTTCACGCTTTGTCGATGGCGCTGTGATAATCTTAAGCAAACTGCAGGGCCGCGAGCTCCTCAAATTCATCCAAGGCTTAGACGACTTTGCCGTGAGCGACAAAGAAGGGTGCGAATCTCTTGGCAGCTATATCGGCTGCAAATAGCGTCGCGCATCACCCTTTCTTAAATCGATAGAAAATGTGCACGCCGACTTGGGTTAACTTCTTGAGCTTTGGTGCCCACTTTGGATGCACATAATTGGCGTGATAGTGGGTCGCATTGGCGACATTTGGCAAATAAATATCGCCTTGAATAACTTTGGTGGCGATTTCTTCTGCCTGCTTCCACGCTGCTTGTTCATTCACCCTTTCCGGCACGCCATCGCATGCAAACGAGAACTGACAACGGTTCTTCCAACTTTGGTTTTGGAACACCACAGAGCAAATTGAATTTGGATATGCTTTGTGCTTAACACGATTTCGCACCACTTGCGCTACTGCCACCTGCCCCCGATAGCTTTCTCCACGCGCTTCAAAGTAAATGGCTGTTGCCATGCACCAATGTTGCTTTTTAGTTGCATCCATTGATGCTTGGGTAAGCGTAGGCGTAAAGTCTTTTAGGTCAGGCGCATTGTCGCGCGCATAGGCAAGTTTTGTGGGCACAGACAATGGATAGGGCAGAGATGGGTCGCGCACATCACGAATTTCTTGCCCACCACTAAGCGCTTCAATTGCGCCAAGCGCGGCGACGTCTGGCATTGGTTGCGCAGCTACACCAAATGCTTGTTCGGCCCGTTTACGGGGTTGGCTACTCGCAGTCTTTGGTGCAATCGCAGCGACTTGAACAGGATCTACGCGCAGCGAT
>NZ_CAKZPW010000161.1:0-6526 GCF_937139385.1 uncultured Maritalea sp.
TTGTCCGTAATCTAAAGAAAACGCCGCGCCAAATGAATGAAGCGGCGTTTCGATTCAGCTTTATGACCAGAAGGCCTAGCCCTCTTGAGTACGTACCCGCTCAGGGATCATACCTTGAGGCGCATAACGCAGGGCCAGAGTGATCACCATGCCAAGCACAAACACCCGCATTTGCAGGGCTCGAGACTCAATATCAGGGATCGCACCTATACCAACGCCATCGGACATATCGCTGATGAAACTAAACAGGATCACCGATGCGGGTTCTGAAATGGTCCATCCGATATAGATGAAAATGCCGCCAAATAGCGCACCATAGTTATTGCCCGCACCGCCAACAATAATCATCACCCACACAATAAAGGTGTGGTTGATCGGCTGATAGCCACTTGGATCGAGCAATTGCACATAAGAGGTCAAAATTGCCCCACCGACGCCCATAAGCACGGCACCCAGAACAAAGATTTCCAACTCACGTTTGGTCACATTTTTGCCGATTGAACCTGCAGCAATATGGTTATCTCTAATCGCACGCATCATTCGGCCCCATGGGCCCTCATATGCGCGTTGCAAGAAGAAGAAAATAATCCCAACCAAAAGCATAACAACGGCCAAGAAACCCGACCGGGCCAACAAGATCGCCATGTCAGGACTTGCTACGCCTGATGCGCTAATATCGGCAGGCAATGGCGTGGGCCATGGCACCGGTGACACAGTCAATGTGCCCCGTGTGAGCCAATCCATGTTCTTGATCAACGCCCGGATAATTTCCGAAACACCAATGGTTGCAATCGCCAGATAATCGGTACGCAGCCCAAGACAGATTTTACCGATGATATAGGCAATAATACCGGCCATAATGCCGCCAAATACCCACCCAAAGATCGCAGGCAAGCCAAGACCGCCAACAAAGTCAGCTTCGGCTTCAATCAAGCGCGCTGCAGGATCGATTTGAGAGCGATAAACCACATAGGCAACAGCCCATGCAATCACCAACAAAAAGCCACGCAGTTTGGCCAGATTGCCCTTCTTGGGCATACGCGTTACGCCCCAAATCAGCGCACCACCAGCGATCGCAGCCAACAAGGCTTTGAACAACATGAACGGACCATCTGAGGACCAAAATGCATCGTTGAGGGGATAGGAAACGAACGTCACCGACGCCCCGCCCACCATCAAAAAGCCCATCACACCAAAGTTAAATAGGCCCGCATATCCCCATTGTACGTTCAACCCCAGCGCGATCAGCGCATAGGCGAACGCGTTAACAAGAATTTGCAACGTGTAAGGAACAGAGAACCAATTTGCCAGCGCAAGCACAAGAACTCCGAGACCGGCAAACAAAATCGCATCGCGACGTATCATGATGATGCTCCTTTAAAGATTCCTTGTCGACGAACCAATAGCACCACAACAAGAATGATGAAGGCCACAGTCAATTTATGCTCGGTTGGCACCAAAGAAAGATCTTTGAGGAACCAATCGGGCAAACTGTCGAACCCACGGAACATGATCGACCAGTTGAAAACAGACATTGTTTCAGCGAAGCCAATCAAGAACCCACCAGCAATTGCCCCATAGGAATGGCCAAGACCACCCACAACAGCTGCGGCAAAAATTGGCAACACGATATTGAAGGCCAAATCCGGCTTCAAGATAACGTCAAGCGCCAACATAGTACCCGCCATTGCCGCCAAGCTGCCGGCAATAATCCAAGTCGCGCGCACAACACTTGCAGTATTAATGCCAGAAACTTGTGCAAGGCTTGGATTGTCAGCCATAGCGCGCATGCCTTTACCGATCCGCGAGCGGGTCAAAAAGAAATGCAACACAAGAACCGTTATGATCGTTGTAACAATTACCAGGATTTGTGGTTCTGATATATTGATCGAACGAACGCCCTCGATGGGCAGTTTAAAGCGGAACAGGTCTTTGGATTCATTTTCAAAGAAACTGCGTGTTGCCGTGCCCGCAAACAAGCGGATCAAACCTTGCAACATCAGCGTCACACCAATCGAAGCGATCAGCAATGTAACCGTTTTCACCCCTTTGGCCCGCAAAGGTTCATAAAATCCTTTGTCGATCCCCAAAGCCAAACCCGCTGTAATGGCCATGGCAAATGGCAAAACAATAAAGCCTGTTGGCAAAGGTGTTTGAATACCAAGCGATTGGAAAATGCCAACCAGCATAAACGAAATAAAGGCACCCAAGGTCATCATGTCGCCATGCGCAAAATGCGCAAACCGCAAGATACCAAAAATAAGGGTCACCCCAACAGCACCAAGTGCATAGACCGATCCAAGCGTAGCGCCTGAAATGATCACTTTGTTCAAAAAGAATATAAATTCATTCATAGCGTTAGATCCCCTCTAACCGCCAAGGAAGCTTTGAGCGACTTCTGGGTCGTCCAATAGCTGCCGTCCGGTTCCGGTGTACCGGTTTTTTCCCCCTGCCAACACAAAGCCTTTTGAGGCAAATTCAAGTGCTTGGCGTGCATTTTGCTCAACCATCAATATGCCCACTCCGGACTTATTGACGTTTACAACCGTTTCAAAGATTTCCATCATATAGCGTGGGCTGAGCCCAGCAGATGGTTCATCGAGCAACAATAGTTTTGGCTGGCTCATTAAAGCCCGGCCCATGGCCACCATTTGGCGCTGACCACCAGACAATTCGCCCGCTTTTTGCTTCCGCTTGTCTTTGAGCGGTGGGAACATTTCATAGACATAATCCAGCGTAGCGCTGAAATCATCTTCACGAATGTAAGCGCCCATTTCCAAGTTTTCGTGCACGGTCATTTCGGTGAACACGTTAAACTCTTGTGGCACAAAGCTTAGACCTAGCGGCACCAACTTGTCTGGCAGTTGATTGGCAACTTCATGCCCATCAAGGGTGATCGAGCCGCCGGTCACTTCCAGCAATCCAAAGATGGCCTTCAATGTGGTTGATTTTCCGGCCCCGTTTGGCCCAACAATCACCCCAATATCTTCGCGCTCAATCGACATGTTCACGCCATTAAGAATTGGCGCGCCGCCATAACCACCATGTACGTCTTTGACGTCTAACAAACTCATGATGCAACCTCCACGGCAGTGCCGAAATAGGCTTCAATAATTTCAGGATTATTGCGGATATCTTCCATCGGCCCCTCAGCAATCTTGGTGCCTTGCGCCATCACAATCACCGGATCACACAGCTCTGCAATCAAATCCATGTCATGCTCAATCACAAAGAACGTGTAGCCAAGTTCTTTGTTCATGCGCTGAATATTGCTCGCCAAATCCTTCAAAAGCGTCTTGTTCACGCCCGCAGCGACCTCATCCAAAAGCACAGCCTTTGCGTCAGTCATCATGGTGCGTCCAAGTTCAAGCAGCTTCTTTTGCCCACCTGACAAATTGCCCGCCAACTCGTTTTTCACGTGTCCTAGGTGCAAAAAGTCGATGACATCAAGAGCCATCTTGCGCACTTCCATGTCGAACTCTGCCACATGTTTGACGTTAAACCACGACTGGAAAAGGCTTTCGCCAGGCTGCTCAGAAGCGGCCACCATCAAGTTTTCAAGCGCCGTCATGGCTGAAAACTCGTGTGCAATTTGGAACGTGCGCAGCATGCCTTTGGTATGTAATTCGTGCGGCTTAAGCGCTGTCACATCCTCACCATTAAAGATGATTTGTCCCTCATCCGGCATCAAAGTGCCCGCCACAATATTGAAAAGCGTCGTTTTGCCCGCGCCATTTGGCCCGATCAAGCCCGTAATTGAGCCCTTTTCAACTTGCAACGAACAATCTGAAACGGCCTTCAGTCCTCCAAAACTTTTGGAGACCCCCCGTACCTCAATCATATTTTCGTTTTTCACCCCGTGAATTCCCCTCTTGTCGGAGTTTATTGTCCTACAAACTGCCCCAAAACCGACCCATCGGTCAATCAATAGATCCCTACGTCTTTAGAACAATTCAAGCACCGCATTCGCGGTTGATTGGTTGCATGCAAAAGGCACATCGTAAATCGTTGCTAAACGAATGAGCGCTTTCACATCAACATCGTGCGGCATTGCGGCAAGGCCGTCTATAAAAAAGATCAGCCCATCAAGCCGCTCTTCAGCAATCATTGCCCCCAACTGTGCATCACCGCCCATGGGGCCGCTTGCCAATCGGGTCACACTAAGACCTGCATATTCAATGATTTTCTTGCCCGTGGTGCCCGTCGAATATAGATCGAGCTGCGACAGCTTTGTACTGTGCTTTTTGCACCAGTCAGCAAGAAGCTGTTTTTTTTCGTCATGAGCCACAAGCCCAAGTGACTTTTTCACGTAATTGCCCAAACCAACTTAAAGGTCAGCCTGCTCCTCAACACTGCACTACATGACGTTGATATAGTAAACCCGATCAGGTTTCCACCTAATCGGGTCGATATTCTACAGCAATGTTTTTGACCGATAGATCGGCAATGCTTGCTATCGCCTACAATCCGCTTTAAGCGGCCACTGTTTTAGCACCACCTGCACGTGGCTCACGGCCATCAATACGGAACCGTTCAACCATGTGATCAAGCTCAGTTGCTTGGGCTTGTGTTTTATCAACCGACGCGTTGGTTTGTTGAACCAAAGCAGCGTTGTGCTGTGTCATTTGATCCATTTCGTGGATCGATTTGGAGATTTCGCCAATCGAAGCGGCTTGTTCTTGGCTTTCGCGGGCAATTTCATCCATCAAGGCTGTAACACCACGCACTGATGTCACAATGCCGTCTAAATTTTCAGAGGCTTGGGAAACAAGCTTGGTGCCGCCATCAACTTCAACCGCAGATTGTTCAATCAGCACCTTCACCTCAGAAGAGGCCTGGGCTGCCGATTGGGCCAAACGGCGCACCTCAACAGCAACGACAGCAAAGCCCTTGCCCGCTTCACCAGCACGTGCTGCTTCAACAGAGGCGTTTAGGGCCAACAAATTCGTTTGGAAGGCGATGTCGTCAATCATGCCGATAATATCTGAGATCTTGCTCGAAGATTCAGTGATCCGCTGCATCGCCTCATTGGCTTCAGCCATCACCTGCCCACCACGCTCTGCAACGGTACGTGCTTCGGTGATTGAACTTTGTGCCTTTTTGGCCCGCTCGGTATTGTCGCGCACAGTTTCGGCCAACTGACCCGTGGTTGCGGAGGTTTCTTGGATAGATTCCGCCTGACGCGTTGTGCGTTCTGACAAGTCACTTGCACCTGCCAATATTTCGCTGGTCGCTTGTTTTAGCGCGCGTGAAGTGTCCCCGATTTGGGATACACATGTGGCAAAGCGGTCCGCCACTGTATTTGTGTTCTGCTTTAACTCAAGAAAAGCGCCCTCATAGGTGCCAACCATACGCTTGGTTAGATCATAGCTGGCCAGTGCGGACAAAACATCTCCAGTATCAGAGAGCCCGCGTTCCACGGTTTCCACCAATTCATTCACCGCGTCAGCCAAAAGGTTCAATTCATCATCAGGGAAGTTCGTGTCAATTCGTTGTGTGAAATCACCTGCAGCGGCCGCCAGTACCACGCCACCAAACGCTTCGCGCAAGTCCGTTACCATTTTCTCACGTTGCTCTGTTGTTGTGGTTTGTGCGGCTTCACGTTCAGCGGAAACTTGAGTTCTACGTTCCATTTCACTCTCGGCCAGATCAGATTTCTCTTGCGCAATGCCAAGCAGTTTTTGGGTATTGGTCATCATCCAAACCAAAGCCACGGTTTCACCACCAAGTATTACTCCATGTAGCGCAACGCGTTCGATGGATCCGCCGCCGTAAAAAACCAAATCTTCAAATGCCATACCAAGAAACAAGTGATGTGCCACAACCAACAACGCGCCAAGAATGATGGGGCGGTGATCATAGAACAACGCGCAAAATGCCAAGGCAGAGAAGAATGCCATATGCATATCACTCTGAAATGGATGGCCTTTTGCTGCAATGAGCAAGCCCATGACCTGTCCCATAAGCACGGCAACCGCAGCGAAGCGGAACGCAACGCCATTGCGCTGCATAATAAAATTCGCGCCAAGCACAACCAAACCAGCAACAGCGATGGCTGACCCAATGGAGGGTGCTCCTTGCACAAAATATTCAATGCCGCAGACGGAGGCAGCAAGAATACAGCACAAAATCATCGCATATTTTGTGGCGGTAGCCCGCAGTTGCTCAATAGACATAATTACTCCTTAACGAACGCCGCGGTTGATGCAGGTCCACATATTCCTGCGGCTGCAACAAACAACAAAGCACCACTTTCGCTCAAGCGACGCCTGGTCTGCTCAGTTTCTAAACGGATGACAAAAACACTGGGTAGTTTTGAGGGAGAAACGAATTGTGCGCCGGACTGAACAATGGATTGTACAATCACATTGCTATCGATCCATGGAGGGAAAACGACGGCCATTTCGCCATGGTCTGGCGCACGCATGTAGCCCACAACACCAAGCAAAGCTGCAAGACCACTAAACCCCAAAGCCGGTATCAAATCTCTGACCCGAATACGATCATCAGCCATCCAACTGCCTTC
>NZ_CAKZPW010000162.1:0-10745 GCF_937139385.1 uncultured Maritalea sp.
TTCAGTGATATTGGGGGTCACCAATATCTGCCCGGTGACCACATCGTGGGCACCAAGCGCATCACGATAGGCTTGTGAAAGTGCGATTTGACCAACCGACGCCGCCGCTTGGCTTTGATCAAGCGAAAGGCTTTCCGCCGTAAGGCCCAAAATGCGTCGCCCGAGCGAAATTGCACCCGAAGACACAATAAGCACTTCAATGCCGTTGGCTTTTAACGCCGCAATATCCGCCGCTAAGCTTTCAAGCCAAACCTTGCGCAACTGCCCCGTTTCACCATCCACAAGCAAGGCAGACCCGATTTTGATCGTCAGGCGCTTAAAGCTTGTGGCGGTGAGGGGGGAAAGCTGCGCGCTCATTTTTTAAGGCGTCCAGTCTTCTTCCAAAGCCGCTTTGGCTTGATCTTCAAGTTGCTGCTTTGCCGCATCGATTGTGCCGATCACCTGATAAAGCACTTGGTCGGTATTGTGATGTGTCACCGCAGAAATTGACAATACTTCGCCGCCAGATACCTCGCGAAGTGCTGCGAGCTTTTCTTCGCGGTCCTCGTCGGTCAACGCATCAACTTTATTGAGCGCCAAAATCTGATGCTTTTCATCCAACCCATGGCCATATGCGGCCAACTCGCCGCGAATGGTGTTGTATGCACCAACCACATCTTCTTGGGTGCCATCGATCAAATGGATGATAGAGCGGGTACGTTCAATATGCCCCAAAAACCGGTCGCCAATGCCTGCCCCTTCATGGGCACCTTCAATCAGACCTGGAATATCGGCCAACACAAAATCGCGCTCGCCAATTTTCACCACGCCCAAATTCGGGTGCAGGGTGGTAAAGGGATAATCAGCAATTTTTGGTTTTGCCGCAGAAACAGCAGAAAGGAATGTGGATTTACCAGCATTGGGCAGACCAACAAGACCTGCATCCGCAATCAGTTTTAAGCGCAGCCAAATCCATTTGTCTTCCGCTTCAATACCCGGATTGGCATGGCGCGGCGACTGGTTGGTGGCTGTCTTAAAATGCATATTGCCAAAGCCGCCGTTACCGCCAGCCAGCAAAACAATTTCCTGCCCGATCTCGGTCATATCCGCGATCAGCGTTTCATTGTCTTCTTCAAAAACTTGCGTGCCCACAGGAACTTTGAGCACCACATCTGTGCCCTCAGCACCGCTGCGTTGCCGGCCCATGCCGTGCACGCCTGTGCCCGCTTTGAAATGCTGCTTATACCGATAATCAATGAGCGTGTTCAAACCATCAACACACTTGATAATGACATCACCACCGCGGCCACCATTGCCGCCATCTGGGCCACCAAATTCGATATACTTTTCGCGCCGGAACGACACAGCGCCCGCGCCGCCTGCACCGGATCGAATGTAAACTCTGGCCTGATCGAGAAACTTCATTTTACTCTAAAGCGTGGTCGCAAACGCACTATTGCGTTGTAGCGAAAAACGCTTCCCTTTTTAGTTGCGTATCGATATGCGGCAAATCGGCGGATTGTGCAAGGCAATGTAGGGTTGAGCGGCCCACTTCTTCAAATCCAAACTTGTTTTGAATGGCCCAAGAAGCTGGGTTGTGCTCAAAAACGCCCGAACGAATATGCATAGGGTCCGCCACCTCAAACATCCAACCGATCACCGCTTTGCACGCTTCACTCATATAGCCCTTGCCCCAGTGCAAGGGGTCAAGATAATAGCCCAATTGCGGCAACTCGCTTTGCCGCCCAAAACCCGTCATGCCACAAAACTGACCGTCCTTGTCGATGATCGAGAATTTCGTATCAAACGGATCGCTCACATCAGCTATGCGGCCCAAATATTCATGCGCACCGCCTTCTGGATAAGGATGGGGCACACGTGATAGATTTTTGGCGACCTCAAAGTCCGCCAAAATCCGCTGCATACGCGGCGCATCGCTTGTGTTTGGTGCGCGCAAATATAGGCGCTCTGTATATAGTTTTGCCATCGTATTCTCTAGTGTAACTTTTTGAAACTCTTGCGATGTAGAATGGTTGTGATCATTGGCAAAGCCCGCGCTTGGGCATTGCACATTCTCTCTTCTGTGCCTGTTTCTTGAAAACCAAGTTTTGCTTGTACCGCCAATGAAGCTGGATTGAAGCTATAGGCACCCGAGGTGATGGCAGTTACATTTGCGTTTGCAAACAGCCATTCAATTGCTGCGCTGGCTGCTTCACTAACGTAGCCATTTCCCCATTTGGGTTCAGCGATGTAAAAGCCCAGTTCCGGATGCTCCGCCGAACCGTCAAATCCAACACCACCACAATACTCGCCGTTCAAAAGCGTTACGGCAAAATTTGTGTTTTCGGGGACGGAGGCACCTTCATTTAGCCCAATCCATTCCTTCGCATCTGCAATTGAATACGGATAGGGAGGTGAGGATAAGTATTTCGCCACCTCAAAATTGTTTAAAGCAGTTGTAACATCTATAGCGTTCTTCATGGCGATTGGCCGCAACATCAACCGTTTTGTCTTTATCTCAATCATAGTCTTTGTCTTTTACAATGGTGTAAAGTCTTGGCGGTTTAACTGCGTAACAATGTGCGCAAACTGTTGGCCTTGCGCCAGACACAATCGTTTGTCGGCACTCACGTCCTTGAACCCCAGCTTATATTGGATAGCCAAAGAAGCAGGGTTAAACGTGAATGCACCAGACCCAACAGTTTGAACATCAGAGTTGGCAAACAACCATTCAAGCGCGGCGCTTACCGCTTCGCTCATATATCCTTTTCCCCAGTGGGCTTGGTTTAAGTAGTATCCAAGAATCGGCTTGGCATCGTCTAGATCGAACCCCAAAACGCCAACGAAATTGTCTTCGGCGTTGAGGATTGCGAACTTTGTGTCTTCGACAGCTGTGATGTCGTCGAGCGACTGTATCCACTCGTTAGCGTCAGCTTCCGAATATGGATAGGGCACAACCGCAAGGTTCTTTGTCACTTCAAAGTTGTTTAAAGTCGCTGCAACGTCAGCGGCATGTTCCATCGCCAATCGTCGCAGCACCAGCCGTTTCGTTTTGATCTCAATCATTATTCCGCTGCTTCTTGCTCGTAGATGTCGTCGCGGGCAGGACGGGTGAACGTCCAGACAGTTTCGCCAGGCTTGTCGTTGCTTGCGCCTTCGCCGGTCACTTCAAAACCAACTTTTTCAAGCAAGGCTTTTGACGCAAGGTTGGATTTCAAGCAGCGGGCATAGAGTTCAAGGTCTGGGACCGCGATATCAAATTCGTCCATCAGCGCGCCAATTGCTTGGCTGCCAATGCCTTGGCCCCAATGCTCAGCGCCCAACCAATAGCCGATTTCAGGATTGCCATCGCGCAGGTGGATACCAACGACGCCCATCATGGGCCCGTTGCGTTGGCAAATCGCCCACACGCGCTCGTCGGTGCCGTTCGCAATATCATTGATGAAATAAAGGCCATCCTCAGATGTATAAGGATGTGGCATGCGCGCCAGCACGTCATGCAATTGTTTATTGTTGGCCAATTGAACAAGGTCTGCCAAATCGGCAAGTTCAATCGGCCGTAGTTCCAGCGTGTCCGTCAAGAACCGTAAAGGCATTGCCCTGTAGATTGTGTTGAAAGTCATTTTATTGCTCCAAAAGTAAAAAGGGGAGCCGGTTTCCCATCTCCCCTTTTCAAAACTCTTTTGAAGTCTTTTTGCGAAAACTTTATCCGCCGGGGTTCTTTGAGAAACCGGCGGGTAAGGTCTTAATCATCCGCCGTTATTCTGCTGCCTCTTGAGGCATCACAGATACAAATGTCTTATTGTTGC
Source organism: uncultured Maritalea sp. (assembly GCF_937139385.1). Lineage (NCBI taxonomy): Bacteria > Pseudomonadati > Pseudomonadota > Alphaproteobacteria > Hyphomicrobiales > Devosiaceae > Maritalea > uncultured Maritalea sp. The sequence goes on from NZ_CAKZPW010000162.1 coordinate 3,789, forward strand.
GACGGGTCGAGAAGGTGACTTTGCCTTCTACGAGCGCAAAAATAGTGTGATCTTTGCCAAGACCTACATTTTCACCTGGGTGCCACTTTGTGCCGCGCTGACGCACGAGAATGTTGCCTGGAACGACGCTTTCGCCGCCAAACTTCTTCACGCCGAGACGACGACCAGCGGAATCACGACCGTTACGGGACGAACCACCTGCTTTTTTATGTGCCATTTGTCAGTCTCCTAGTTCTTATTCGCCAGCCAAAAGCGTTTTTGCTTGGCTAATCCAGTCTTCACGTTCAATGCGGCCTTTAAAGTTTAGCTCTGCATCCACGCGTTCGATTTCTTTAGCGTCAAACTCTGCAACTTGTTTCAAAGAAGTCACGCCCAATGCATGAAGTTTCTTTTCCAAGGCTGGTCCAACGCCAGAGATCAATTTCAAATCGTCTTTTGCGCCGGCAGCTGCTGCTGGAGCTTCAGACTTTGCAGCCGCTGGCTTTTTAGCCGCTTTTGCTTTTGGCTTCGCGCCGCCTGTCAAAATGTCAGTGATACGCACAACTGACAAGTTTTGGCGGTGACCAGCTTTACGGCGATAGTTTTGACGACGCTTCTTTTTGAAGACGACGATTTTCTTCGCACGCTTTTGTTCAACCAACTCAGCTGCAACAGTTGCGCCATCCACAAGGGGGGCACCAATTGTTACATCGCCATCAGCGCCAACCATCAATACTTCTTCAAATACAATGGCGTCGCCTGCAACGGCTTCGAGCTTTTCAATTTCTAAGATGTCGTCAGCAGCAACTTTGTACTGCTTGCCACCTGTCTTAATAACAGCAAACATTTCATTTCCTTTGAGCATTATTGCTCTGTTGTGTCGCGCTGTGCGGCGCCGAACCTTGGTTCGATCTTGTGATTCCCCTAAGAAGGACAATCGGCCTTAAGCTGCGCATTTCATAAACGAATTTAAGCGCACTGGTGACAGTACGCGAGAAATTCAAGCTGGGTTATGATGGAAACTGGCTACTGAGTCAAGCTTTTGGGCCAAATTTGAGCCAACTTCGCATCTTGTACATTCCATTGTCGCTCACCATTTGAGCTTCAGGATGATTTGCAGTTTGCGTGGTAGAAAGTGAAGTGAATGAACGGCAAAAACGATGGGCGCTTCAATCGCCAATATGAAAAGCTTGAAAGAGCGACGCCGCCACCGCTAGCAAGACTGTTGCAATGGCTCCGTCATCCCTATGCGCGGGTGATCCGTATTCCACTGGGTTTGCTGCTCGTATTGGGTGGTATACTCAGTATTCTCCCGTTGCTCGGCATTTGGATGCTGCCACTTGGTTTACTGCTGCTGGCAGTGGATGTGCCATTGTTGCGCGGGCCCGTCGCTTCAACAATCATTCGCGTGCGCCGGTGGTGGGAAAATCGACGTAGAAAATAGATCTGCCAAAAGTTGGCTAGAGCATTCTATTCATCCGTTTGCACAAGCCGCTGTTCAAACCCCTCGCCCAACTCTCCAGCATCCCAAAAAATGCCTGCCATCATCTCAAGACCTTCTTTAACCAATGGCATCAACAAATGCTCGTCCGGCGCGTGTTGGCCACAGGAATTGTAAGAATGGGGCACCCAAATGGTGGGCATGCCCAAAAGGTCGCAAAAAATATCGTTGGGCAGGGAACCTGCACCATTTGGCAAGACCTGCGGGGCGCGCCCCAGAGTAGTTTTAACCGAGTGAGCTGCCCATTGGACCCACGGCAAATTGGGGTTGTGCCGAGACGCTTGATAGGCTGGGTTATGGTCTGGCTCTTCGACATGGATCATGCCAAACCCCTGTTCATCCAAATGTTTCCTTAGGGCCGGGACCACATTGTCAGTATCGGTGCCCACAACAAACCGCAACGCGCAATGCATCACCGCGCGTTTGGGGATGGCATTTACCGGGTTCTTTGCATCGCCCACATCCATGGCCAAAACGTCAAAACTGTTCCAGGCGCATAATTTTTCAGCGGTGGTAAAACCTGGTTCACCCCAATAGTCGTCTGGTGTGTCAGCACTTTCGCCCGGATCAAATGGGCAGCCCTCAAGCGAGGAACGCACATAGTCGGGCAGATTCTTGGGCAACCAATCATCGATCAGTATTTTACCATTGCGGTCCATAATCGTGGTGAGGGCATGTGCCAAAATGACGGTTGGATCCGCAAGAATACCGCCCCAGTTCCCCGAGTGGTGGTCTTCTTGGCGCAAATCCGCAACCAGAGAAAACTCCATTGCGCCTCGAACCCCAAGAACCATCGTGGGGGTATCCACTGCCACGCGCGGCCCATCAGAGGCAATCAGAACGTCCGATGCCAACATGTCTTTGTTTGCTGCGCAAAACTCACGCAGTCCCAAGGATCCCGTTTCTTCGGCCATCTCAACAAGGAAAGTCAGGTTGAACCCCAGCTTTTCGCGCGCGGCGATCACCGCTTCAAGTGCCAACATATTGATGGTGTGCTGGCCTTTGTTGTCCGCCGTGCCGCGACCAAAAATCTTGTCGCCCAACACAGTGGTACTCCAAGGGTCCAAATTGTCTTTCCATGCGCCTTCCATCCCCGGCACCACGTCGCCATGCCCATAACAAAAAATGGAGGGGAGGGCCGGGCCTTCAACCCGTTTTGCCACTAAAAACGGTCCGCCGCCTTCAATCGGGTTGGGATGAATGGTGACATCGCAGCCCAAATTTTCAAAATCTGGCGCGATCACATGCTCAAGATAATACCACAAGTCTTTATGACTGGATTCAATGGAGCTTTGAGTGGGAACACCAATTCGCTTCCCCAACTCTGCTAGAAACCGCCCATCGGCTGTAAACCCTTTTGCTCTTCTAATGGTGTCTTCACGGCTCATCGGTCTTGCCTTCATTTGGGGAAACAAAAAGGGCGACCCAATCGAGCCGCCCCAAACACTCTTATGTTGTTCGATCAGCGACCACGAATACGCGGATCAAGTGCATCACGAATGCCATCACCGATGTAGTTCACGCTGAGCACTGTTAGCGAGATCGCTAGCCCCGGCCAAATCACCCGTGCAGGGTTAAGGGTCATAAAATTGGCCCCATCAAACAGCAGACGTCCCCAAGTTGGAAAGTCAGAAGGGAAACCAAGGCCCAAGAAGCTCAGCGAGCTTTCAGTAATAATCGCGTTGGCGATCCCAAGCGTTGCTGAAACCATCACCGGGCTCAACACGTTTGGAAAAATGTGTCTTGCCACAATCTTCCAAGAATGGGTGCCCACTGAACGGGCGGCCAAAACGAATTCGCGTTCTTTAATCGCCAGCACTTCCCCGCGCACAATCCTTGCGGTGTTCATCCAGCTTGTAATGCCGATCACAAACACGATCAGAAAGAAGATTCCCATTTCCGGGCCAAATACCGATCGCAAACTATCGCGGAACAACATGATGATGACCAACAATAGGGGCAAAATTGGCAAGGCCAAAAACAGATCGGTGGTGCGCATTAGCGGACCATCAAGTTTTTGGAAAAACCCAGCAATAATCCCAATCAGCGTGCCCACCAGCAAGGACAACGCCATCGCAGCAATCCCCACGGCCAGTGATACACGGCCGCCGCTGAGCACTTGGGCTAGCATATCGCGACCAAGGTTGTCGGTGCCCATTGGATGGCCCCATGTAGGTCCTAGGTTCTTGTTTCGAATATCCAAGAATTGGGGGTCAATCGTATGGATAAAGGGTCCAAACAACACCGCACCAAGAATAAACAAAAAGATGATTGAACCCGCAACGCCACCTTTGTGCTGCAAGAATTGCCGCAGCACATCACCCCAAAGGGTACGCTGTGCTTTTGTTACTACTTCTCCAGCTGTTTGATCAGTCATAGCGAATCCTTGGATCAAGCATGCCGTAGACGATGTCGGCAATCAGGTTAAACAACACAATCAGGATTGCGAATAGGAATGTCAGTGTTTGAACCAACGGGAAATCGCTGCCCTGAATGCCGATGATCAGAAGTTGGCCAAGTCCATTCACCCGAAAGATTTGCTCTGTGATGATGGCGCCGCCAAAGATCGTTGGAATACCAAGCGCGATCACCGTTACAACCGGGATCAAGCTATTGCGCAAGACATGGGTCAAAACGACCACTTTTTCGCTCATGCCTTTTGCCCGTGCGGTGCGCACATAATCTTGTGTCAAATTATCCAGCATTGATGCGCGCATAAAGCGACTGATTTGCGCTGCGTTAAACAGCGCTAGCACTGTCACGGGCATGATCATTTGCTTCACCTGCAACCAGAATGTCCCAAGACTATTGACCTCTAGCGTGGTGTCATAAACGGATGGGAACCAACCCAATTGCACGGAAAAAATCACGATCATCAAAAGACCAGTGAAGAATGTGGGTACCGAAAAACCGACCATTGAGATGAATGTGCCAAACTGATCGAACCATGAGTATTGTTTGTATGCAGAGATCACACCGATCGGAATGGCGATAAGAATGCCCACAACATAGGACAAGCCAACAACCCAAAGCGTTTGTGGAATGCGCTCCATCAGCAGATCAACAACCGGGCCGCGTGTCGCAAAAGAAATGATGCGTGGACGCGAGGATGGATCGCCAATTGTAAAGCCCATTTGATCAAGCCAATGCAATGGCTCATAGATAAAGAAACCACGAAGCCATTTAACATAAGCGATGTGAATGGGTTCGCCGACACCCAAGGCTTCTCTGATTTTCGCGCGGACTTCTGCAGGGATCGTCAACGGCAAGCTGCCAGTTGGATCGCCAGGTGCGAGGTCCAGAATTAGGAAAATGATGAAGCTGATCACCAATAGCGTAGGGATTGCAAAAAGCAGCCGCCTGAGGGTGTAGTTCAGCATGAAAGGTCCCCGAAATTCAAAAATCTTGTCCCAAAAGGAATGAGAAACGGCGCGGGTGATATCACCCGCGCCGCTTAGTTAGGTCGACGAGTTACGTGTCCACTCTTCAGCAAACGCGAGTTCTGAATCCCATGGGTTCAAAACAACGTTGCCAAGTGCATTTGACGCAGCAGAAACACGACCACGGTGAATAAGAGGAATCATTGCATATTCCTGCATCAACAAGTCGTTCATTTTCTTGGCCATCTCAGCCCGCTTCTCGATAGAAGCAGTTTTGCCCATTTCTGCGCTAAGAGCATTATACTCTTCTGAACAGTAGCGTGGCATATTGTTGCCGATCCACTGGTTTGCAGGTGAAGGGATTTCTGAACATACCCAGTTGCCCATATAGGCTTCAGGATCTGTGCCATCGAAGTTGTTTGTGTACATTTCGATGTCAGCAAAGAACTTCTGGTATGTATCATTTGATGATTGGTCACCACCAAAGAACACGCCAGCGTCAATGTTGCGCAATTCAGTTTCAACACCAATTGCTTGCCACATCTGTTTGATCAAAGCTTGTGTGCCCTGACGAACAGAGTTGGTTGATGTTTGGAACAGAATTGACAAACGAACGCCATCTTTTTCACGAACACCATCGCTTCCGCGTACCCAACCAGCTTCGTCTAGAAGCGCATTGGCCGCATCAACGTCTTGTGTTTTACAAGCATCGTTTGCAGTTGAAGCATAGATCGCAGGTGCAGGTAGAACGTTACAAGTTACTTGGCCGTTAGGGCCATAACCAACTTCAACCAAGATCTCACGATCAATTGCCAACGACAAAGCTTTACGCACTGCATGCTCGCCAAGGAACGGGTGAGGGCCAGCTTCTAGTGTCGAACGAGCTTCGCCTGCCTCTGGTTTGGAGTTTGAAAGGTTCACCATCAAGCGCTCAACAGATGTACCAAAAGCGGCGATAATTTTGCCTTTGCCCGCAGCCATCATTTGGTCGAGTACTTCTGGCTCAACTTGTACGTTCCAAGCATAGTCAAACTCGCCGGTTTCAAGAACTGAACGTGTTGTTGCAGCACTATCGCCACCACCTTTTAGCACTGCTGTTGCAAATGCTGGCTGGTTTGGATCGCGGTAGTTTTCATTGGCTTTAAACGTCACAACGTCGTTCGCACGGAACTCGTCCACAACAAATGGGCCAGTACCGATTGGACCAAAGTTAGCTTCAGTACACTCAGGAGCTTTTGCGCCCATGCAGTCTTTAAACTGAGCTTCTTGAATCACTGGTGAAGTCGCACCAACGAACGGTCCATATGGGAAAGGTTTTGCGACTGAGAAGTTTACACGAACCGTGTAATCGTCCAACGCTTCAACGCTTTCAACATCTGCAAAGTTTGAAGCCGCGTTACAACCACCTTCTGGGTGCATACAGTAGTTTGCGGAAAACACCACATCACTTGCTTTAAGTGGTGTGCCGTCTGACCAAACGATACCTTGCTTTAGCTTCCAAGTAATTGAACGAAGATCTGCAGCAACGCCGCCGTTTTCAATTGTTGGAATTTCAGCGGCTAGAGCTGGGTCCATTGAGCCATCTGGGCGGTAGTTTGCCAGTGGGTCAAGCACCAAAGACGAAGCTTCAACGTCCTTAGTACCGCCAGACAGGAATGGGTTCAAAATAGAAACGGCTTGCCAATAAGCAATGTTCACGTTGCCATCTGAACCGCGTTCTGCTTGTGCAGCCGTCGCAGCAAAGCAAGATGCTGCGGCAGTTGCCAGAACGAGGGTTTTAAGTTTACGCATTTATTTCCTCCTAATTACTTACTAAAACCTTGTTATTGTTTTCGTTTGAGCCAGGTTGTTCCCAGCTTCACGGCGCAAAGTCGTAAGTTGAACTTTGCGTCGTATTCTATTCAGCATAGTGACAGGCAACATATCCACCGTCACCAATTTTGCGCCATTCAGGATCGTCAACAAAGCAGTTCTTCTGAGCAACAGGACAACGCGTTGAAAAACGACAACCGCTTGGCGGGTTCGCCGGACTAGGCACATCGCCTTTCAGGACAATATGTTCTCGGGTCTTCTCGACCTCTGGGTCCGGCACCGGCA
>NZ_CAKZPW010000163.1:0-6169 GCF_937139385.1 uncultured Maritalea sp.
CGGTAGCTGCCAATTCTTCAAACTCTGCGAGCTGAGCACTTTCGCCTTTTAGGGCCTCGCGCGCACCGCCAAGGACTTTTTGAGCAATTTCAACTTGTCCTTGCACAAGGCGCGCTTTCAGCAGTCGTTGCCATTCGCTTGGCGAACCACCGGTTAGGAACAAACGCTCCTGCAAACCCGATACCATATTCTCAATCATTGCACTTCTGTCTGTCTCAGACATTTGCATTGCAGCGTCAACTTCATCTTGGGTTGGGCCGCCTGGGGTCCCCACTTGGCCTTGCAAACCATCTCTGGCGACCTGCAGACCGGCGCGTGCGGTTTCGAGCCAGGGTTCATTCCCCACATTGTCGCGCAGCACATTTGTCCAAAGCTCTATTGCCGTTTCAAAATCACCTGTGCGGGTCGCCTCTCCCGCCAAGTAGAACTGAGATCGCAAGTGGTTTGGTTGCAATGCAAGCGCCTGATTGAGCAGCGCCAATGGCTCGCCTGTTGCATCGCCGTTCTGGGCCAACACACTTGCTTCAGCCAAATCTGTCAGATTGTCTGCGCTTTCTCCTTCGAGCCGCACAATATTTCGAAATGCGGTTACCGCTTTTTCGAAAGCCTGCTGGCGCATATAAATTGGGGCTATTACTTTCCAGCCCTGAAGGTCATCTGGGACATCAAAGAGACGTTTTTCGATTTTTGCAATTGCGTCCACAATATCGATGTTCTCGCCATTTTGCACCCGTTCGGCCAATGGCGCGTTGCGCATACCCGGATTACCCACGGCAACATATGTTGCCAACGCAATAGCCAAAACAGCGGGCACGCTCAGCCCAATCACAATAGGCGAGCCAAAACGTCGCTCGGACTTCATTTTGCTAATTTGACTTTGGCGCAAAAATTCCTTGTCGAGCTCCAGCTTTGCTGCTTCAAATTCAGCAGCATCAAGCTTGGTGGCTTCTAAGTCGCCATGCAGCTCAGCAAGCTGCAATTCATAGAACTCACGAGCTGTCTTAATTTCTTCAGCTCGTTCAGTGTCGCTACCTGCTATGTCCGTTCCAAATTTGCGGATCGGCATTGCCAACACCAAAGCGCAGACGGCCGCAATGAGTCCTATCGCTATCCAAAAAATCATATTCCGTTCGGGTCCCCACCTGTCTTAACTAACCTTTATAGCCACATCGACAGACTTTTGTACCAGATAATGGCTTTCTTAAGATTTTCCCCCCAGACCGATTGACGCACAAGCCAAGAAATGGTGCAACAGTGACCTTGAATGGGGCGTTGTTGGTCGGCATATGCAGGTAGAAGAGTTTGATTTTGCTATATATGGCAGCGGTGTCGATGCCTTGTTTTTGGCCGCCGAGTTAATCCAACGTCATTCAGCCCGCGTGCTGTTGGTCCGCGATCAGGTCAATGACTATACTCTGCCCGACCATCAAGATTTTTCAGTGGGTGGCAATTGCAACCCAGACACGATTAAATTGGCACATTTGGGGATAGAGCGCTGGCAAGCCCAGTTCTCTGATAGAGCCGGCAGGTCCTGTTTCGAAAAAAGCCCACTTAACCTGAAAGTTTCAGCTGGCCCAAACTCGGACATTTTGAACTACATCGAGGGTGCGTTGATTGCTTGCAATCGACAATTTGAGAGAAAGGCAGAGCGCGAGGGCGCCGAGTACTTGCTACTACGTGACGTAGTTGCACCAAAGAAACGCCAAGCGATTGAGTTCCTTCATAATGCCTATTTGGGTGTGGGGATGGAAGTGTTTGATCGATCAGAGTTTGAAGACGCAAAGCGATTGAAAGACGGTCGATTATCCATGAAGTCAGACGGAAAGCGATACCGTGCTGACACAACCATCATACTTGATGATGACTTGGTGCACGCGCACGCAAACGCGGCTTTGCGCAATATTTTAAGACCAATTCAGGGCACCAAACTTGCTATGCGGTTGAATACTCGCTTTGTGAAACCACCGACTTTATATGTCGATGGGCAAATGTGCATTCGCCAAGCTGCTGAAAACAAGTTGCTAATCACCGCACCGCTTGAATTTGATCAAGTCATCTCGCGCGCAAAAAACGAGGCCCTGGATCTAGAAAAAATGAAGGTTCACGCAATGGGCGCGTTTCAAGGCGTTACAACTATCGACGGTGGACCATTGTTGGATTTTCAAGTGCAGAAGAAAACGTGGGTTTTCTCGGGTGGCACTGTTCGAGCGTTTTTGATGCCTCATGTGAGCGACCTCGTTACCAATTCAAGTAACGATCAAAATCTACGATATTGGGCCGAGCATAGCGCAAGCGGTCAACGACACGCCGATATCTGCCCACCGTATTCAGTCGAGTTGGGAGGTGGAAATGCAAGAGTTTAGGTTTCCAACCACCAATGGCTCGCCTTTTTGCGGCAGCCTGATTGATCGATCGCGGCCGATTCATTTCTTGTTTAACGGTCGAAAACTTGAGGCGTTTATAGGCGACACCCTGCTCAGCGCCCTGCTCGCAAACGGCGTCAGACATCTAAGTTTGATGGATCGGACCAAGGTTCCACTCAATCAGGATTCAATCCAACTCGTTCATTGCAAGATTTCAGGTAGTAGTTGTGCAGACAATTGGTATGGTGACCTTGACCTTGTTGATCAAATGACTATTGAAACGCTCCCTTTGCCAAACCTGCTCGGCAAAATTGGCCAAGTTTTCAAACCCAAAAATGAGCGCCACATTACAATCGAACACACGAATACAAAGAGTGTTCTTGATCATCCATTGCAAGAAGAGCGGATGGCAGATGTTGTGGTGGTCGGAGGAGGAATTGCAGGATTGCAAGCTGCGATTAGCGCTGCAGAACTGGGCAGAAGCGTTTCGCTTTTGGAACGTGCGAAAAGACTTGGTGGGATGTGTGACTATTATGGTCAAGCAGATGACGAAGAAGCTCCTCGTTCGCTGATCAGCCGCCTTGTGGACGAAATAAACGCGCACAAGGCAATCAGTGTGGAGTTGGGCATCGATGTCCTCGATATCCGTCCAAACAGGATTCTTGCCAAAACAACGCATCAAAACGACGATGCACGCCTCTCGCAAAATGTGGGCTGGACACGTTACGAACAGCTTATTCTTGCAGTCGGTGCGGATTACAGGGGGAACGGTCTTGGTGAGTTCAGCAACATCAGGTACGCCAACCAAGTTTTTCGACTGGCAGCCGACTATGCCGTCAAGCCAGCATCAAATCTGAGTGTAATTACGGGCGGCAACTCGGGCTATCGCCTCGCTCAACAGCTACTCGAAGCTGGTATTGATGTTGATGGTTTGTATGACCCGCGAACAGAGCCAACATCCCGACATATTGACTTTGCCAAGGCTGTCGGCGTGAGGATGCATATGGGAGAAAGCATTCTCAGTCTCACACAAGTTGGAGAGCACGCATTAGTCGAGTTTGGTAGCGATTTTACGTCGGGCCAACGCAAAACAAAGCGTGAATTCTCGGAGCTGGTCGTATCGCACGCGCCAAAACCGAACCTGAAACTGTGGGTTCGTGCTGGTGGGCATTGTCAACTCAATGAAACAGGTCAGATTGACCCTACAAATAGCCAAACATCGAATGTATCGATCGTCGGATCAGCACACGGTGCGATTACGCAAAGTGCTTGCCTTTCTGAGGCCAAGCAAATTGTCTATCGTCAATTGGGCCACTCCTCAAAGCCAACGCGCCCCTATAAGGGTATGTACAAGTATGAGAGCTTACCAAAAGCGCTTGGCATTGAGGGTTCGCAATTCATTGTCAGTGACATAAGGCGCGAGGCAGACGTGCCGAGCTTTAGCAAGCAACCTAATCAGAACGCCCTCAGTGAGTATTTGTTTGAACGATCAGGGCTTAGCCTAACAATCGAGCAAATGCGCAATTTAGGCACCACACCGGGACCGAACCAAGACAGCAGGTCACATCCCAAGACAGACATGTCGTACCTGCTCGGCACACGCTTTAGCGACCCTATCCATGTTGAAATCCACGCGGAAGGTTACCTAAACCTGAGTGTGGGTCAGTACATCTACGATGGTGACGGCGTGAACGAATTGCCAAATGCTTATGGCGTTATTGTCGAGGTTGATGGCAAGTTAGTGGCTCTTGTTGAGGGCGCAGGAGATGAACTGCTCAAAAAAGCATTTGTTCAGACGAAAAGCGGTCTATTTGCGGCAAAACTCGGCAAGGCAGTTTAAGAGGAAGCCCTCATTCCACCCGCTCGCCGGAGAATATTATCTCTATTCCGCCTCAAGATCGCAGCATATTCCACGCCAAAGCGGATCGAACAGAACTTGATGACAATGTCCATTTGCGCGTTGTCAAAAGCGTCGCTGCCCGTTGAGTGCTTGAAGTGTTCAAAAATTCTATCGACCATCGCTTCAAGCGCAGTCCCTACGTCTTTCCAACCTCGTTCAACCACCGCATTTACAGCGAGCGACTCGCGAGCAGATCTGGTTGCGGCCATGATGTAGAGGCCATTATACGCCTGCAAAACGTCTGCTGGGTCGAGCATAATTGATGTCGCCCCTCTTGGCGCCGGCCCCAACACTTTTTTGACATCCTGCAATACGTCAACGAACTTTCCACTTAGCGCGTTTGCGCCGCGCTTAACCAAGCGCTCCAATGAAATGTTCCACTTGGAAGACTTGGATAAATCCAGATGGAATTGTAGGCCACGGGCAATGTGGTGAAATCTATCAATCGCTTTGCACGTCAAATCAATATCTCGGAAAATGCCCGTTTGTTTTTCGATCATTTCAATTTGCTGCTGAGCATTTGTTATAAGCGCGTCGACATATTCACCATACCCAGATTTTTTAATCGCTTCTTCGGTTGAGGCATAGCTGAGTTTCGCAATTGCGGCGGCCAGCAAATCGGGCCTTAGAACGCCCGTTGCAAAAGTTTGGCACCAAAGACTTTTTATGTCATTCGATGGAAAATCAATGTGCTCCAGCGCATAAATAAATGCTTCAGGCTCTTCGTTCTCGCTAAGCTCACGCCCAAGGTTTGCGCCTGTGCCAATGTAGCTAATGTAACTAAAGGCCAGCAGTATAGTTGGTATTGCATCGAAGACTTCAACCCCGCCAACCTGGATGGTAAGCCTGCGTTTTTGTTCAGGATCAGCAACGTTTTGCGCGAAAATTGGTGAAACAATATCGACTATTTTGCTAAGTGATCGTTCAATTTCCCGCTCGTCAGGTTGTGATTGCCCACCTAAGACGTCGTTGATTTTGGAAATCTCTGTTTGATCCAAATCCCTCTGCGCCCATTCCCAAAAATGGTCGAGCGCTGAACGACGAATTCCGGCGCCAAACATTTCTGGCTGACCGTCCAATAAGATTGGTCCAAGCTCACTCGAAATGCGTTCAATTGCCATGTCTTTATGAACAGCGGCAACCGCATCATCGTCGACTTTGGTGGCATGATCATTGGAGGTGGATAGACGATCTGAAGAACGGGAAGCGCTCAACGCATTTAATTGCTCTAAAGGGGAACGGCGCATTACTATACCAAATAGTTCATAAACTCACACCGGTGACTCTATCAAGTATAAGTAAACAAACACTTTTAGTCAGTTATCTAGCCAACCACATTCCATTGACCGTCTTGCTCTCTGCAAGAAGTACCAGATTTCAAGTATCGTTCAGTCGAAACCAAAACAGTATGACTGAATTCACGACAATCCAGTTCATTCACTTTGATGTATGGACCCACGCTGATTTCGCCCCGCGTCGCACTGTCCCCGGTCCACTCACGAGTTGCGCCAACACGACCGTACTGCAGCGCATAGAACTGTGCACTTGCCGCTTCTGACTTTTCTCGAACGCTGAGCTTTGATTGAACTTCACTTGGCAGGAATGAAAGAATTACAGAGCTTGAGAACTCAACGCTTGGTGCGACGGGGCTTTGGGTTTGGGTAGAACTCTCGAGTTGAGGGGCCGCAGGTGCACTGCCCAATCCCCCTGCATCAAAGCGCGCGCAGGCAGATGTCGCCAAAATTGCTGATGCGATACAAGCGATTCGAATTAGGTTTGCCATTGTTCACTCCTGCCAAACACATTGCCGCATTTTGCGGCAGAATTGTGGTTGTTATGTACCAGTGACTGCCGGCAAAGTCATACAAACGCGCAAGCCACCGATTTGTGCAGTCCCAAGCTCAAT
>NZ_CAKZPW010000164.1:0-11561 GCF_937139385.1 uncultured Maritalea sp.
GATGACCAACGCCAGCTCCGCCATGGAGCGCATTACGTCTTCGTCTGAAAAAATCTCCAACATTATCGGCATGATCGATTCTATCGCGTTCCAAACCAACTTGCTGGCGCTTAACGCCTCGGTGGAAGCGGCACGGGCCGGTGAAGCGGGCAAAGGCTTTGCGGTTGTGGCGGTTGAAGTGCGCCGCCTCGCGCAGTCCGCTGCCCAAGCCTCTTCAGAGGTGAAAGCGCTGATTGAACAGTCTGCAACTGAGGTGGGTGAGGGCACCCGCCTTGTGAGCGAAGCCACCGAAAAGCTGCAAAAAATGGTTGAAGCAGCCCGCAAAAACAACGAGTTAATGGCCTCCATCGCCAAAAACTCGAGCGCGCAAACCAACGCCATTGACGAGATCAAAGCCGCCGTTGCGCAAATCGATGAGATGACTCAGCACAATGTGGCGCTGGTGGAAGAAACCAACGCCGCAATTGAACAAACCGAACAGCGCTCGACCGAATTGGACGAGATTGTTGAAGTGTTCAAAATTGATGGCAACCGCGTTAGCTACGCCGCGCCTGCAAAGGTGAAGGCCCAACCAAGAGCAACCGCCCCGCAAAATCTAAAAGCCGCCTATGGCGTTAGCGGTAGTGCAGCGATAAAGGAAGAATGGTCTGAGTTTTAAACGGGCCATACTCTTAAATCTTTCAAAGGCGGTCTTTTGGCCGCCTTTTCTTTTGGTGTTGAAAATCTGAGTGCGGCCCCCATATCCCAAAAACATATTTTCGTGCATTTTGCCCTATCTGTTCATCACGATCTGTAGGGCGAACCAACAGGAGCCGCCAATATGAAAGGCAGATTTATGATGGTCAGGCGGGCTCTGATCACCGCCATTGCAGGCTTTTTGATCTTGCTGCATGTGGTCGGGCTTTACGACACACATATACGCGGCGCGCTTTTTGACCATCCCGCCTTGACCAATGTCCAGTCGTTGCTATCTCTTCTCATCATCATCAGCCTAACCCTTGTGATAATGGCCAAACGCATGGGCCTTGTTGCCATGTGGATCAGCATCACGGCGCTTATTCTCACCCAATATTGGGCGCATTTTGGTTTTGTTGATGCGGATTTCACCGCGGGCCGTTCCCTCTTGTCCTATCTGCGCGGCTTCATGATCCCCACGCTCATTACGGTTTTGTTTTTGTTCCCGTTCAAGGTGAAACGATAAAGGCTCGCTCTGCCTCACGGTGCGCAACACAGTTTTCATGACGGCCTAAAACCGGCCTATGAAAACTGTTGCACCTCCGGCGGGGCGGCCAAAAAGTTGGTCGGGGTCCTCAACAACGAGTTGTTTCGTCCGTCTTTTCCCACACTTGCTCAGCATCGGTGTTGGGACCAATCGGCGGGGGTGCCGGGGTCGGGAGCGTAGCGACCAACGGCGGCGCGAAAAAAAGGGCGACCCAAAGGCCGCCCTAATTTCACAATACGTTTTGAGTGCAGAGCTTAGAAGCCCATACCACCCATGCCGCCCATGCCACCCATATCAGGTGCGCCGCCACCGGCTGCTTTTTCTTGTGGAATTTCAGCAACCATAGCTTCGGTTGTGATCAACAATGAAGAAACAGACGCAGCGTCTTGAAGTGCTGTGCGCACAACTTTAACAGGATCGATGATGCCCATTTGGATCATGTCGCCATACTCAGATGTTTGTGCGTTGTAGCCGTAAGTTTCTGAAGCGTTTTCGAGAACTTTGCCAACAACAACAGAAGCTTCGTCACCAGAGTTTGTAGCGATCTGACGGATAGGAGCTTGAAGCGCGCGCTGAACGATCTTGATGCCAGCATCTTGATCAGCATTTGCGCCTTTAACAGTTAGAGCAGATGAAGCGCGAAGTAGAGCAACGCCACCACCAGCAACAATGCCTTCTTCAACCGCAGCGCGTGTTGCGTTCAATGCATCGTCAACGCGGTCTTTGCGTTCTTTAACTTCAACTTCGGTTGCGCCGCCAACTTTGATAACAGCAACGCCGCCAGCAAGTTTAGCCAAACGCTCTTGAAGTTTTTCGCGGTCATAGTCAGAAGAAGTGTCTTCGATCTGAGCTTTGATTTGACCAACGCGACCTTCGATGTCGTCTTTTGTGCCCGCACCATCAATGATGGTTGTTGTTTCTTTAGTAATGTCAACGCGCTTTGCAGTGCCCAACATGTCCAAAGTAACTGTTTCAAGCTTGATGCCAAGATCTTCTGAGATCACTTGACCACCAGTCAAAATCGCGATGTCTTCAAGCATTGCTTTACGACGATCACCAAAGCCAGGAGCTTTAACAGCTGCAACTTTAAGGCCACCCCGCAAACGGTTCACAACCAAAGTTGCAAGCGCTTCGCCTTCAACATCTTCAGCAATGATAAGAAGTGGACGTGAAGACTGAACAACAGCTTCAAGGATCGGCAACATAGCTTGTAGGTTTGAGAGTTTTTTCTCGAACAACAAGATGTATGGGTCTTCAAGTTCTGCAGTCATTTTTTCTGTATTTGTAGCAAAATACGGAGAAAGGTAACCACGGTCGAACTGCATGCCTTCAACAACATCAACAGTTGTTTCAGAAGTTTTAGCTTCTTCAACAGTGATAACGCCTTCGTTGCCGACTTTTTCCATTGCGCGTGCAATTTCTTCGCCGATAAACGCTTCGCCGTTAGCAGAGATTGTGCCCACTTGAGCAACTTCTTCGCTTGTCGAAATGTTTTTCTTTGCTTTTGCAAGATTGGCAATAACTTCAGTTACAGCCAAATCGATGCCGCGCTTAAGGTCCATTGGGTTCATGCCAGCGGCAACCAATTTCACGCCTTCAACAACAATTGATTGCGCCAAAACTGTCGCAGTTGTTGTGCCGTCACCAGCAACATCGTTGGTTTTTGAAGCCACAGAACGCACCATTTGCGCGCCCATGTTTTCAAACTTATCTTCAAGTTCGATTTCTTTAGCAACAGAAACACCATCTTTGGTGATGCGTGGTGCGCCAAAAGACTTGTCGATAACAACATTACGGCCTTTTGGGCCCAATGTAACTTTTACAGCGTTTGCAAGGATGTTGACGCCCTTAAGCATCTTATCGCGGGCATCGGTGCCGAATTTTACTTCTTTAGCAGACATTCAGTTTGCTCCTTAGAGATGTAGAAAAATGGGGGATTAGAAAAGGCTCGGATTAGCCTTCAATCACGCCCATGATGTCGCTTTCTTTCATGATCAACAGGTCTTCACCGTCGATCTTAACTTCTGTGCCAGACCATTTGCCGAAAAGCACACGGTCGTTGGCTTTAACGTCTGGCGTGATGTGCTTGCCATCTTCGTCGCGGGCGCCCGGGCCAACAGAAACGATAACGCCTTCAGAAGGTTTTTCTTTAGCTGTGTCTGGAATAATGATGCCGCCTGAAGTTTTTTCTTCAGAATCGACACGACGTACGACTACTCGGTCGTGAAGTGGACGGAAGCTCATGCTCGTTCCTTCAAATTGTTATCTGTTAAGTCAAAAACAAAGGTCGTTAGCACTCTTGGTTGGTGAGTGCTAACAACCAGCGTCACACAAATAGTAAGCCCCCCGCACAGAGTCAAGGATAAGCAAACAAACTTTTTAATCAGATTTTTAAAGAACCCTTGCAAAACCCGCGCTCAGCAGTGCCAAGAAAGCACTTTGCCCGAGGATATCTTTCGTGCAAGCGTGGTTTAGTTTGCTCAGCAATTGCCTTTTTGAGCGCACCCGGTTAAGCCTTTGCGCGATAAATGGGGACTGTTCCCCCAAAACCGCCGTATATTGACCAAGAGTGACCTGATGGATCGCACCAGCGAAACGCAAAGCCAATCCGCAAACACAAAAATTGAGCCACAGCTTTCGCTTGTGGTCCCAACCTTTAATGAAGCGGGAAATGTCGCTTTGTTGGTGGAAAAGCTCGAGGGTGTTTTGGCCGATATCCAATGGGAGATCACCTTTGTTGATGACAATAGCCCAGACGGCACCGCGGATGTCGTAAAAGAATTGGGTAAGTCCAAATCCTATGTGCATTGCATCAAGCGGATCGGGCGGCGCGGCCTATCTTCAGCCTGCGTTGAAGGCATGGCTTCAAGCAATGCGCCTATTGTTGCGGTGATGGACGCAGATTTGCAGCACGACGAAACGGTGCTGCCTCAAATGTTTGAAATGGTTGCTGGTGGCAAAGACCTGGTGCTGGCCTCTCGCTTTTATGGTGGGCAAACTGCTGAAGAGGGTTTGACCAAATTCCGCGAAATGGGGTCAAACGTGGCCAATTGGATCGCCAATTTGGTAACGGGCACAAAAATCACCGACCCAATGACCGGGTTTTTCATGCTGAAGCGTGAACGGTTCGAGCATGTGGCACCAAAACTCTCGAGCGAAGGCTTTAAGATCCTCCTCGATATTATCGCCACCGCCCGCAATATGGGATCGCCATTAGATATTGGTGAAGTCGGCTTTAAGTTCCGCGCGCGACATGACGGTGAAAGCAAAATGAGCCCGCTTGTTGCGGTCCAGTTTTTTGGTCTTGCCTTATCAAAAATGACCGGCGGGCTATTGCCGGTGAGCTTTTTGCTCTTCGCGCTGGTTGGTGCATTTGGCGTGGTGGTGCATTTGGTGGCGCTAACGCTCGCCAGCAGCCTGTTTGGGTTCAACTTTACCAACGCTCAATTGTTTGCCACCTTGGTGGCGATGACATCCAATTTCCACCTCAACAATATCCTCACCTACGCAAATCAGCAGCTACGCGGCCCAAAGTATTGGCGCGGGCTTTTAAGCTTTTATGCCGTGTGCGCAATCCCTGCGATTGCCAACGTATCGGTTGCCGCTTTTATCTTTGAAAAGAACTCGCTCTTTTACGTGGCGGCAATTGCCGGCATCTTGATCAGCATGGTGTTCAATTACGCCATGACCCGCATATTCACGTGGCGCATCAAGTAATATGCAAACGGGCGCACAAGAATTACGGCACCGCATAAGAGCCCCCCAAGGGCAAATTAGAAATGCTGTCATTTGGTTGATTGTCGCCACCACGATTTACCGGCTGTGGGGGGCATGGGCCATCGATCTGGTGATCGGTGAAGCCTATTATCTCAGCTCCGCCCGGCAACTGCACCTGAGTTACTTTGATCAACCTCCGGTCTTTCTGTGGGTGATTTGGCTCACCAAAACACTGACCGGCAGCGAAGCGCCAATAACTTTGCGTCTGCCCTTTGTTTTGATGTTCTCAGGCGCCACCTGGATGTTCTATCGCATCGGGGCGCGCTTTCATTCCGAACGCGCAGGCCTATTCACCGCAATCATTGCCAACATCCCCATATTGTTCACGCTCTCCATCGGATCTTGGATGCAGCCCGAAGCGCCGTTGACCCTCTTGTGGTTGGTTGCTGTGTGGTTGCTCTTGGATATCTTCTTTGGCCCCCAAAAGCGCACTGGTATCAAGAGCTGGTTGCTTGTTGGCCTTGTGCTTGGTTTGACCTTTATGACCAAATATCACGCTGTGTTTTTGGTCTATGGGGCAGGGCTGTTTGCACTGTTCAACAAAGATGCGCGAAAGTGGGTCTTGCATCCTGGACCATATTTGGCTTTTGCAGTTGCAGTCATCATTTCGCTCCCGGTTTTGATCTGGAACCTACAAAACGATATGGCCTCGTTTGCCTTTCAAGGTGGTCGTGCGCTGGGTGACCAGTTCCGCCCAGAATGGTTGTTGCGCATGATCGGTGGGCAGCTGATTTATATGACCCCTTGGATAGCGCTGCCAGCGCTTTGGGTTGGGGCCAAATCCCTATTCAAGGGACCCACGGCCGCTTATCCTATAAAGACCCAAAGCGGCATGAGCTTCTTCTTTGTTATGCTTGCGCATGGACCTATTTTGTTTTTCACAGCTGTGGCCGCATGGTCTGACACCCAGTTTCATTTTCACTGGCAAGCGCCTGGTTATATGATGTTGTTCCCGATCTTGGGCGCAAGTTCAGCAATCTTGTGGGACAAACATCGCAAGCTGGTTCTGGGTTGGTTGGCCGTTGGAGCGCTGCTAAGCTTTGTTGTGATGACAGCGCTCATTTCGCATACAATTACCGGATGGGCGCGGGATTATTTCCCCCCGGGCGAAGACCCCACCAACGGCGCGTTGCGCTGGCAGGAGCTTGAAGATTTCTTTGAAGCCGAAGGTGTTTTTGAAAAAGAGAACACGTTCATTGCCGGGTATTTTTGGACTGAATGTGGCATGATCGACAATGTGGTGCGTGGCACACTGCCTCTTGCTTGTTTAAGCGATGATCCAAGAAATATTGCGTTCAACATATATCTGACAAAACATCAAGGCGATGACGCTTATGTGGCGGCAGTATTGCACGATGATGCAACTGTTATGGATGACCTATCAAAAGTCTTTGAATCGGTGGAGCGGGTTGGCGAGGTTGTGCTGATGCGCAATGGCGCGCCAGCCATGAACCCGATCCGCATATATAAAGGGCACAGCCTACGCGTTGATCGGGAATTCAAAAAGTTAGAAGCTGACATTGTTGAATTTGCAATGCTGCCCCGTACTCAGATTGCGGAGTTGAAAGGCAAATTGTCGCGCGCGGCAAACGATGGCCCCGAAACGGTTAACCTGCTGCTCGATGGCGAGAATATTGGCCAGATTGAAATGAGCGGGCCAGAGGCAGAATTTGTGATCTACCCGCCACACAATTGGCAAATTGGGATGCGTGATGTCTTGATAGAGTTCAAGGCCGAAAGTGGCGCGCCGATTAAGATTGAGTATCTGACTGTGGACGTGGCAAACCTGCATTTGTAGGGCGCATCATTATGGTTTCAACTTCGTCGCTGCTCGCAACCGTAAAGCCAAATTTGGCATAAAATGCTTGCGCCGGGCTTTGGTTTAGAACAATCAGAACAATGTCCTTTTGCGCTTTGTCAGCAACATCTATTGCGCGTTCAAGCAAAATCTTGCCAATGCCTTGACCTTGATAATCAGGCAGCAAATAGAAATGACCCAAATATAGTTGATCTTGTTTTGGGATAATGGCGTAACAGCCGATCAGCTTGTCTTCATCAAACACAAGCGTTGTGCACTCAGGCTGAAATTCCCCCGCGAACCGTTTGCGAGCCCGAACGGGGTCAAACCGCCCAAGCGCCTCTAGGCTCGGGCGCATTGTGATCAAACGAATGTCAACAAGCCGCTCATAATCATCGCCGGTGGCTGAGCCAAATCTTAGACTAGGTGGGATTGGCATAAGCACCTACGCGGCGCTGCGTTCCTGTGCTTCCAGTTTTTCCCAAGACAGCTTTTTGCGATAGATCGTTGAAGGGCTGATCTCAAGCGCAGCAGCGGCCTGTGAAATATTGCCACCAAATGCGGCGAGCGCATCTTCAATTATCTTTTGCTCTTGCTTCCATAAGGGCAGCATTTGTTCGCCAACAGATTGGGCGTGACGGTTTGGAATGTGTGTGTTTGGCACGGGCGCAACAGCCATGGCCGCATTGGCTTCTACATCGGCCAAACGCACCATGCGGGACGTCACCAATTCCCCATCGTGCATCACAACGATACGGCGAATAAGGTTTTGAATTTGGCGCACATTGCCTGGCCATTCTCGATCCATAAATTGATCGGCAGTTTCACGGTCAAAACCAATAAACTGTTTGCCTTCTTCTTGCGCATATTGCGTCAAGAATTTTTCAGCGATGGGCATAATATCCGCAGGGCGCTGGCGTAATGGGGGCAAATGAATGGGTAAAACGTGCAAACGGTAAAACAAATCTTCGCGGAACTGCTTTTCCGCAATCATTTGCATGGGGTTGCGGTTGGTGGCGCAAATAATGCGCACATCCAGTTCACGCGGCAAAGCTTCGCCCACGCGGTTGATCGAGCGGGTTTGCAAAAAGCGTAACAGCTTGGCCTGCAGGCTCAAATCGAGTTCACCGATTTCATCAAGGAACAAAGTGCCGCCGTTGGCGATTTCTGCTGCGCCTTCGCGATCTTCCATCGCTCCAGTAAAGGCACCTTTTGCCACACCAAACAGTTCGGTTTCCATCAAGTCGCGTGGGATCGCCCCACAGTTGATGGCAATAAAGCGTCCTTCTTTGCGCGGTGAGCGCGCATGTAGAGCTTCGGCACATACTTCCTTGCCAGTTCCGCTTTCACCCGTGATGAAAACTGGAGCTGCGGAGGGAGCAATGCGGCCAATTTGCTCATAGATGACCTGCATTTCAGCAGAAGTGCCGACGAATCCTTCAAAATCCACATTTTCGCCATTTGACTTTGGCGGTGTGAATTGGCGGCGTTTGCCGTGACGTACAGATAATTCATCCAAACGCTCAAACATGGTGGCCGCCGAGACAGGTTTTGCAAAATAGTCATGGGCACCTGAACGCATGGCCGCAACGGCCATAGAAACAGAACCACCATCAGACAATGCCAAAACAAGTGCGCCCGGTGCTTGGCTGGTGATGCGCAACAGCGCAGCTTCGGCGTTTGGATCAAGGTCGCAAAGCGTGTCTAAGTCACAGATAACAATGTCAAATTCGTTGGCTTTGAGGGCGCAAAGGGCGGCCCGTCCACTGGTCACATGTGCACAAGGTACATCATCCCCCCAATCCTTGGAAAGGTGTGCAAAACACTCGTTTTGGACCAAATTGTCACGATCAATGACGAGAACTTGGGTAGGACATGATAAGCCATTTGCGACAGGCATTATGGCATTACTCCCGATTCTGGGTCTTCTTTTCGCATTCTTGCTTGCCTCAATTCTTTAGGAATAGGGTAAACAAAGTGTTTGCAACTGCCGCATAATTGAAAAATAGTTTGTGAATGTGCCAAACTTAGCCCGAAATGCCCCTCTTTGAAGGCGGGCTTTGAAATGCTATGACAAGGGAATGACGGATTCTCGTTAATAAGGGAACGAATAGTCTTGCGTGCGATCGTTTTGTTTTTTTTGGCTGTGGCCTGCCTGAGCATAGGGATAACGACCTATTTTGCGCTCGGCTTTACGGTGATCGAGTCGTTCCTTGTAACCATCGTGGCGTTGCTTGCCAGTTTTGTGTTTATTGAAGCTTTGTTTCGGCGCCGTACCGAAACCTATTTGGTTAATCAAACCGAATCCATTGCCCGGCAACTTTCAAACGTTGCAAAAACCTCTGAAATGCTTAGCGATCAAGTCAGCTTCTTGTCCGGTTTAAATATGAAAGACCGAACGGATAATCTTGAAGCCGATGTATCTGTTTTGGGCACCGTGGTGCGCCAGCTCGCAGAAGCAGTGGCGGAAATGGAAGAAGCCCAAGCCGCTGGTGTGGCCGGGTCAAACAAAAATTCGGCTGACTACAGATACAAGGGCGACGAGGACAGCGGACGCGGCGGCGGATTTGAATTTATTGATAATGGCCCTGTTGTGCCCATCGAGGCAGTTCAGCACGCTTTGGCGAATAATGAGATCGAGCAATTCTTGCAACCGATCGTATCGCTGCCACAGCGGCGCACGCTGGGCTATGAATTGATGCCAAAACTACGCACTGATGATGGTGTGTTGCATGAAGCTGAAGATTTTTTGCATTATGAAGACAACACCGGCACAATTGCCGAACTCGAGCAATTGTTGATCCGCCAAGCGGCCAATATTGTGCATCGTGCCAACATTACTGGCGATCCAACAAATCTATTTGTGCCTATTTCTCTTGCCCTGTTACGGGATAAAGAAAACTGTAGCACCATGGCGGGCCTATTGGCCTCAAATCGTGCTGTTTCAGCCAGTCTGATGCTGACCTTATCTGAAGCGACATTTGACGCTTTGAACGCCTCTGACAAAAAATCTTTGGCTGAGCTGGTACGGGCCGGGGCTGGAATCTGCCTGGACAATGTGCGTTCTTTGCGGCTTACGTTCCAAGCGATGTCGGAGCGGGGCGTCAAATTTGTGAAAGCTGATGCGCAAGCATTCATCAACAATCCGCTCGATTTTACGGATTTTCATCGGGCTGACCTTGCCGACTATGTGGAACGATTTGGCATTGGCCTTATCATGGACAATGTCACAAGCGAGGACCATGTCTTAGAATTACTCGACGATAAAATTCCTTATGCGCAAGGCAAACATATCGCTCAGCCTTCCCCCGTGCGGCCAGATTTAGCATCGGAAAAATCGTCAAAACGCAGCGCCACGCGCTAATTCACAAAAAGGTATTGCTCAAAAATGACAACGTCTATTCGCCGGCGTGGCCTTGATGCCGTTCATACCGATTTCAACGTGATTTTTTGTGACGTTTGGGGCGTGCTGCACAATGGCGAGCGCGTGCACCCCAAAGCGGTTGTGGCTTTACAAAACTTTCGCAAAACCGGCGGCGCTGTGATTTTGGTCACCAACGCGCCACGGCCATCAGCCGAAATTGAAAGTGAATTGCTGGCAATGGGCGTGCCTCAAGGCGCGTTCGACGGATTGGTGAGTTCTGGCGAAGTCACCCGCGATCTGATCGCAGATTATCACGGTAAAACCATCTATCGATTAGGGCCGCAGAGCGACGATGGGCTTTTTGACGGCATTGAAGTGCATTTCGGCTCGCTCGACGAGGCCGAAGCCATTATTTGTTCTGATCTGGAATATGGCCGTACGCCGCATGATTATGATCAAGAAGTCCTCGATTGGAAGGCGAGGGGCCTGCCCTTCATTTGCGCCAACCCGGACAAATTTGTCGAAATTGGCGATCAATTGATCTATTGCGGTGGTGCATTGGCCGATGTTTATCAAGAAGCAGGCGGCGAAGTGATCATGGCGGGCAAGCCGTTCACCCCGATTTACGAAAAAGCCAGCCAATTGGCACTTGCGAGCCGCAATATTGCACTCAAGGATCAAAAGGTCCTCGCCATTGGAGATAGCGCCAGAACCGACGCCACGGGCGCGGCGCTTATTGGGGCGGGCTTTCTTTTCGTGTCCGGATCAATCCACGCGCAAGATTTGGGTGATCTATACGCGCCTGATGAGATGCAGATCCAAAAACTATTGGCGCCAACGGGCGCCAAAGTGGTGGGCTATTGCCCTTTTCTGGAATGGTAACAAACAGAGCCTAGAACATGGCGTCCACAGCGTCTTGATCAATGCCTTCGCCCTTATTGGCTGGCCCCTTGACCAATCGCGCGCGGTTTCGCTTTTCAGTTTCGCTTATTTTTGGCGCGTTGGGGGTGATCTGATTGTTCTCAATCATGCGGCACAAAACGCCAATGCGTTCTTCAATCACCTCGACGGTTTGAATGACGCGCGTCACCCGCTGCCCCGTGAGGTCTTGAAACGTACAAGCTTCAAAAATGGCCAACATATGTTGCTCAACAAATTTGGCGTAAGCCTCTGGATCAGATTTATCCGCGTCCATCACCTGCTCAGCGATGTTCATAATCGAATTTGTGGCCACTTCGGTGGCGGAAACAATGGCGCTTAGTTCGCGACCCATTTCCGGGATGCGACGAGAAAAAATATCGTCCGGATCAACTTTCGAAAGGTCTCCGCGCAGCTCCTCAATGCAATTGAGCATGTCCCTTAGTTCGCGATACATGGATTTGTCCAAGCTGCGTACCAAG
>NZ_CAKZPW010000165.1:0-4547 GCF_937139385.1 uncultured Maritalea sp.
TGGCGTTGTTGCGGGCATTACCCCTTTGAACTTTCCAGCCACGATCCCCATGTGGAAATTTTGCCCGGCAATCGCTGCGGGCAACACCT
This sequence comes from uncultured Maritalea sp., assembly GCF_937139385.1. Taxonomy (NCBI): domain Bacteria; kingdom Pseudomonadati; phylum Pseudomonadota; class Alphaproteobacteria; order Hyphomicrobiales; family Devosiaceae; genus Maritalea; species uncultured Maritalea sp. The sequence goes on from NZ_CAKZPW010000165.1 coordinate 90, forward strand.
TTATCCTTAAGCCTTCAGAGCGCGATCCAAGTGTGCCGAACATGCTTGCAGAATTGATGCTCGAAGCGGGCGCACCAAAAGGCGTTTTGAATGTGGTGCATGGCGACAAAGAAGCTGTGGACGGCATTTTGGACCATGAAGACATCCATGCGATTGGCTTTGTCGGCTCTACCCCAATTGCTGAATATATCTATTCGCGCGGGACAGCGAACGGCAAACGGGTTCAGTGCTTTGGCGGCGCAAAAAACCATATGATCATTATGCCAGACGCGGATATGAACCAAGTGGTTGATGCGCTGGTTGGCGCAGGCTACGGCGCTGCTGGCGAACGCTGCATGGCCATTTCTGTGGCGGTGCCTGTTGGCAAAGAAACCGGTGACAAATTGGTTGCAGCACTCAAGGCACGTGTAGAGGCTTTGCGCGTTGGTCCTTACACTGATGGTGATGATGCAGATTTTGGTCCTTTGGTGACCAAAGAAGCGCAAGCCAAGGTAAAAGGCTTGGTTGATCAGGGCGTGAAAGAAGGCGCAGACTTGGTCGTTGATGGCCGCGACTTTGTGGCCAAAGGACATGAAGAGGGGTTCTTTGTTGGCCCTTGCCTGTTCGACAATGTGACCGAAGAAATGGAAATCTACAAACAAGAGATTTTTGGACCGGTCCTATGCGTTGCCCGGGTTGATGATTATGAAGCTGGTTTGAAACTGGCGATGGATCACGAGTATGGCAATGGCGTTGCGATCTTTACACGCGATGGAGACACAGCACGCGATTTCACCTTCCGTATCAATGTTGGCATGGTTGGCGTGAATGTGCCCATTCCTGTGCCTTTGGCTTATTACACATTTGGCGGCTGGAAACGGTCTGGCTTTGGTGATTTGAACCAACATGGCCCAGATGCATTCCGGTTCTATACCAAAACCAAAACTGTCACGTCACGTTGGCCTTCTGGCACTAAAGAAGGTGCGAGTTTTTCTATTCCAACTATGGAGTAATCCAACATGGATTTTGCGCTAAGCGAAGAACAGTCAGCCATTTTTGAAATGGCGCGCGAGTTTTCAATGGAGAACATTGCGCCAAATGCGGTTGAATGGGATCAGGCCAAGCACTTCCCGCTTGATGTGATCAAAAAAACCGCTGAATTGGGCATGGCGGGCATTTATACACGCGACGATATCGGCGGGTCGGATTTGACCCGTCTTGATGCGGCATTGATATTTGAAGCCTTGTCGCATGGCTGTCCTGCAACGGCGTCGTTCCTTTCTATCCACAATATGTGCTCTTGGATGATCGACACGTTTGGCTCTGAGGACATGCGCCAAAAATGGGGACCGAAGCTGACCAGCATGGAAACTGTGGCCAGCTATTGTTTGACAGAACCAGGCTCTGGATCTGACGCTGCATCGTTAAAAACGACAGCAAAGCGCGACGGTGACACCTATGTTTTGAAGGGTACAAAGAGTTTCATTTCTGGTGGGGGCGTATCAGATCTTTACATCGTGATGGCACGAACTGGCGAACCTGGCCCTAAAGGCATTTCTGCCTTCCTTATGGAAAAGGGCACGCCCGGCCTTTCCTACGGCGCGAACGAAAAGAAAATGGGCTGGAACGTTCAACCAACCACTGAAGTGGTGATGGACGATGTAGTGATCCCTGCTGCGAACTTGTTGGGCAAGGAAGGCGACGGCTTTAAATATGCTATGAAAGGCCTTGATGGTGGTCGTTTGAACATTGCCGCCAGTGCATTGGGCGCAGCGCAAGCCGCACTTGATAAGACACTAAGCTACATGTCCGAACGTCAAGCCTTCGGCAAGTCCATCAACCAGTTTCAAGCTTTGCAGTTCCGCCTAGCGGACATGGAAATTGAGCTACAAGCCGCGCGGGTGTTTTTGTACAAAGCTGCCTGGACATATGACCAAGGTACGCCTGACGCGACGAAATATTGTGCTATGGCAAAACGTTTTGTCACCGACACCGCGTTCGATGTGGCCAACCAAGCCCTGCAACTGCACGGCGGATACGGCTATTTAGCAGATTATGGCATTGAAAAAATCGTGCGCGATTTGCGGGTACACCAAATCCTTGAAGGCACCAATGAAATCATGCGCCTGATCGTTTCACGCCAAATATTGAGTGAGTAATTGATGGACGATTTAATTGTTCAAATTCAAGGCAATGTTGGGGTAATAACCCTTAATCGCCCCAAAGCGTTGAACGCATTGAGCCAAACCATGGTTGATGGCATTGCTGACGCGCTTGCAAGTTGGGCCGACAACGAAAGCGTGCGTTGCGTGCTAATTGAGGGCGCGGGTGAACGTGCGTTTTGCGCGGGTGGCGACATTCAAGCCATTTATGAAAATGGCCCAAAGGACCCCGATGGATCGCTCGAATTTTGGCGCGACGAATACAGATTGAACGCCATGATTGCGAACTTTAAGAAACCATACATTGCATTGATGCATGGCTTTACAATGGGCGGCGGGGTTGGTGTTTCTGCACACGGCTCGCATCGTATCGTGACCGACGGCTCCGTCATTTCAATGCCAGAAGTGGGCATTGGGTTTTTGCCCGATGTTGGTGGCACTTGGCTGTTGCACAATGCCCCCAAAGGGGTTGGCGCTTACTACGGGATTTCAGGCGCGCGCATGGGGCCTGATGATGCGATCTTTTTGGGTTTTGCGGATGCCTATGTGCCGAACGGTAAATTTGCCACCATCAAAACCCGGTTGATTGCGGGCGAAGAGATTGATGCGATTTTGGCTGACGTGAGCGAAACGCCAAATGAAGGCGATGCGCGTTGGCACCAAAATGACATTGCCCGCTGGTTCGACGCCGACGGTTTTGATCAGGTAATGACCAACATTGAGGCGGATGGCAGCGAGTTCGCGCAAGGCGCTTTAAAGCTATTAAAACGGCAATGCCCTTTGAGCGTAAAATCAACCTTTCATGCCCTGCGCGAAGTCAAGAATTACACATGTGTTGAGCAAAGCTTGCAGCTTGAGTTTCGATTTTGCGCGTGGAGCCTTCGTGGCAAAAACTTCTACGAAGGCATCCGCGCCGCTGTGATCGATAAGGACCGTAACCCAAAATGGGAACCGGCGACACTTGCCGAAGTTACCGACAAGATGGTGCAAGATATGTTCGCCCCCTTGGGCGACAAAGAATTGGTCTTTTAAGACCGAATAATTAGGGAGTGGGAACATGAACGTTGCATTTATTGGCCTTGGCAACATGGGCGGCCCAATGGCCATCAATTTGGTCAAAGAAGGCCACACTGTTTTAGGTTTTGACTTAATGGCAGAGAATGCCGCAAAGGCCAAAGAAGGTGGCGTCAACTTGTCGACAAGTGCTGAAGAAGCTGTGTCGAACGCTGATGCGGTTGTGACCATGCTGCCAAATGGAAAAATCGTTCTTTCCGTGTTCGACCAGCTCTTAAACCACGCGCCAAAGGGCGCTGTGTTTGTTGATTGCTCCACCATTGATGTGGCAAGCGCGCGAGAAGCCCACAAAAAGGCTCAGGACGCTGGTATGCTGAGTTTGGACGCACCTGTTTCTGGCGGTGTCGGTGGCGCAGCTGGCGGCACCTTAACCTTTATGGTTGGCGGCAGCGACGCAGCTTTTGACAAGGCCAAGCCCCTTTTTGACATTATGGGCCAAAAGGCCGTGCACTGCGGGGCAGATGGTGCGGGGCAAGCGGCGAAAATCTGCAACAATATGCTATTGGGCATTTCGATGATCGGTGCGTCTGAAGCCTTTAATCTGGCCGATGCGCTTGGTCTCGATAAATCCGCATTATTTGATGTTATTTCCACATCAAGTGGCTCTTGCTGGTCGGTCAACACCTACTGTCCAGTACCTGGAGTTGGGCCGCAAAGCCCTGCAGATAATGGATATTTACCTGGTTTTGACGCGACGCTGATGCTCAAAGATCTAAAACTATCTCAAGACGCTGCCGAACAATCAGGGGCAACCACCCCCCTTGGCGAACACGCCACAAAGTTGTATGACGCATTCGTAGAAAAGAACGGCGTGGGGCATGACTTTTCTGGAATTATAAATGAATTGAAGGGGCAAAAGCGCTCCTAGAGACAATTTCGCCCTAGATAAAAGGCTGTTCAATATGACACAAACCATTTTGGTCGAAAAGCTCGACCGCGTTGTGCACATCACCCTCAATCGACCCGAAGCGTTAAACGCTTTAAACCTTGCTGTGATGGACGAGGTAACCGCTACCCTTAAACAATATGACGCTGACCCCGAAGTTGGCTGCTTTGTGATCTCGGGCGCGCCTAAAGCATTTGCTGCGGGTGCTGACATCAAAGAAATGCAAACTCAGACTTATACCGATATGGCAAAAGCCAATTGGTTTGCGGGTTGGGACAAGTTAGTTCGCACACGCACACCAATTTTAGCGGCAGTTAATGGCTATGCATTGGGCGGTGGCTGTGAATTGGCGATGAT
>NZ_CAKZPW010000166.1:0-5080 GCF_937139385.1 uncultured Maritalea sp.
GCCATCCAAAAACTCTCTCCAAATCGTACCCAAAGTATCAAAATCATCCTTTTGACTTCCTATTGATACTTCTAATTCATCCATTTTATTTTCTAAAAGAACTGTTTATGCATATCATATTTTTTCTTCTTTTTAAAGTTCTTCTAGTTTATATTATTTTCTTTATGTCCATAATTTTCTATTTTTTCCAATAATTTATTAGATATCTTTTTGAAAACCCTTGTTCAGCTTGGAGTGTACAAAGGCGATCAAAAATCTGATCTTGAACAATTACGCCAAGAGCAGTTGTTGATACGACCAGTTTACGATGTATGCTTGGTAACCTCCAGAACATGCTTTGACAGTCTGATAAGCGTCGGCGGATTTCTGAGCAAATTTTCAGCAAGCTTGGAGCTGAGTTTACTCAGCTCGTTCCAAATGGCTGTCTCGAAAAGCTCAGCTTCATCTAAATCATGGTTTTCCATATCTATTGGTCTCAACTCACTGATACAAAGCTGACGCTGTTCATGTGACATGCAGTTTTGGACCACAAACGAGTGACAATAGTTGCCGTCCAAAAACTGGGACATCATCTCGTTAGAACTGTTAATGATGGACTTCCTTTCTACCCATACCTCTCGTTGCAGCTCAACATCCCCAACCCTGTCGCAGCAGTACTACGATGCGATCCAGCCAGGCATCCAGAGGCTCGATAATCTGAACTAGGTAACTCATTGCTTTCGTTCCTATTTGAATTTGAAATCGTCTGGATTTATATGAGAACGCTTAGAATCTCGGATTGTAGGATTGCCGTTTTTGTCCAAAGGTTTTCCAATCTTCTGCCACTTAATATCGTCATCTTTCTGCCAAAGATTTTGGTTGTCGCCTTTGCCATTCATACTTCGAATATGAGTGCGCGGATCAATCTTCGACCCCCATTTTATGCCATCACCTTTCTTGCTGGGGCGTGGTGTCCAGCTTTTGGTAAACCACGTGGGGGCAGTTTCCACTTGGGACCACTACCCGCGCCAACAAGCACCCTTTCGCCGACATCCCACTAACTAACGCACTCAAAGCGCCCATCCGGATCCACAACTGCAGCGGATCAGCTTGCGTAAACCGTCCAGTATTGGGGTCGTAGTAGTGGTTTCAATGGGGTTCAAAATTTCTGACAACGGACAGCGCGAGGTCAAATCCGCACAAGTAATCTTTGCGCAAAGGCTCTTTAGTGCACGAGCTTGAAGTTCATGAGCTGAACTTTGAATTGGAGTGCCAGGGCAGCCGACATAGTTTGCAACGGCATTTTTCCTGATATGCTCAAGTTGGATTGCCAAATTGTCGGACGCCGAGTTCATCGATCGTTTCCTTATTAAGCGTGGTCGTATGTCGGACATCGCGGGGCGCCAATCTGTAACCGCGATGGTAGGGATGAATTGATGACAAAGCGCCGGTATGCTTTTGTTTTGAAAGTGTACCTGAAGCTGCACGTGCAAATTTCTCAGTATCAGATATCCACGTCATCGAGACATTTGTGGGGCAGGATTCCGCAAGACCACCAACAAATGTCGATTGTTTCGCGCGTGGAAAAAGCAAAACGGGTTTAATCGGTGCGGGCATTCAATTTGTGGTCTCTAACCGAAGTGCCTCGCTTCCGATTACATTGGTTGTTGACGTTGGGGCTATCAACGAGGCAAGAGGCAAGAGCGTTGATCGATTAAAAGTCGCCTAGCCAAAGGCCAAGCAAAATCCGATTGATGAGAGTCAGCTTGGAGCTCCTTGTGGTAATTGCAAAGTGGTAAGCAAGTGCAATAGCCGAATGCTACGACAGCAAAAACTGTGCTGATTTTCTCAATGCGCTACGAACCAAACTAAAGAGTAAAACTAGATGCCCCGCAGCAGAATATGACTTACAGATTTTGCGGAGAAAGACCTTTTCCATTTGCCCGCAGATCGTTTGAAAGGCAGGCGCATTTGGTGAAAGCAAATGGTCCAGGCTCGGACTTCACTTGATGGAAGGCTAAAAGTAATTGATTTTTGCCGCGCGATAAGAAATTGTAAAGTCTAGGTCAATTTTGAAGAGGTTTGGTGCTATGAGAAAACCAAAAATCCAGAATATGGAAGAGTTTGCTGAATTTAGCGGATTCTCACGACCTACAATTTCAAAGTACTTTAACGATCCACAGAGTGTTCGCTCTAGAACGCGAGACAAGATCGAGGAGTCACTTGCAAAGTGTGACTATCGGCCGAATATTTTTGCCATTAATCAAAACAGAAAGCTTACAAAGAATGTTGGCATAGTGGTTCCTTATTTGGCCGATCCATTCTTTGCTGAAATGGCGCGAAGAATTGAAACTCTAGTGATTGCAGCAGGGTTTCAGCCGATTTTGCTTAGCTCTCATGGTGATCCTGCATTGGAAATAGATAATCTTGCCTCACTTAGATCAATTAAACCAGCAGGTGTCCTAATCGCGCCGTTGGGGCGGACTTCGGATCGTGCTGCAATCGAAGCATTTTGCGCAGATGTGCCCACCGTTAGTTTTGACGCTAATATTGAAGTTACGGGAGAGGCCTTTGTGGGCCACAATAACGCTCAAGCCATAGAAGTCATGCTAGAGTATTTAGTCAGAAGTGGTGAGCCTCCGGTATTCTTCGAAATGCGCAATCCGCCGAACCCAAACGCGAACAAACGACGCAATGCCTATATCGAGACGATGGAGCTGATGGGTCACACGCCGCATGTTATTCAGGCCGAGGGTGAGGGATGGAGTCTTGAAGAGATAGGTTTTCGCGAAGGCAGGAAGGCTTTGGTAGACAAAGCTTTTGCGACTGGCACAATCTTTTGTTCGAATGATCGTTTGGCTATTGGATTTTTGGCTGCCGCTTATGAGCTTGGATTGCGCGTTGGACTTAGCGAGGATTGTGCACTTCGCGTAGCTGGGCATGATAACCACCCATTCTCGAGTTTCACGTGTCCCACGCTAACCACCGTGTCCCACGACTATGAAGCGATTACTGCACGCAGTGTCAAAATGCTGCTTGAGTTGATTAACAAGGATGAGCGAAGCGGTACAGGGACAACAATACTGTTTGATGGTAAATTGATCATGCGCGCATCTGCCTAGCAATGCACATGCTCAAAGGAACTAAAGTTTACGCGCGTAAATTTTAATGTTGACCGCCGTTATGTTTTTTACTATGCTCCTCCTTGTGTTGTCATTATCAGAGTGACAATTTTTCGGGAGGAAAATATGAGAACATTGAAATCTGCAGCTCTTGGGCTTGCGGTTTGCGCCACTAGCGCGATTGCCATTAATGCAGCAGAGTTGACCATTGCGATCGTGAACAACGGTCATATGATCAACATGCAAAAAGTGGCTGAAGCCTACACCGCAGAAACGGGTGTTGAGCTAAACTGGGTCTCGCTTGAAGAGGGGGTGTTGCGCGAACAGGTAACTTCAGACACTGCCACGGGTGGTGGCCAATATGATGTTATCAACATCGGCATGCAAGAAGCGCCGATTTGGGGCGCTGCCGGTTGGATTGAACCGCTTGAGTTCGGTGCTGAATATGACCTTGAAGACATGCTGTCGCCAATTCGCGATGGCCTATCACACAATGGCACGCTTTACGCTGCGCCGTTTTATGGTGAATCTTCCATGGTTATGGATCGCAAGGATTTGACCGATGCAGCAGGTGTTACCATCGCCGATAGCGACAACTGGAACAACATCAAGGCGGCTGCAGCAGCGATCCACAACCCAGACCAAGGTATTTATGGCGCGTGCTTGCGCGGTAAGCCAGGCTGGGGCGACAATATGGCCTTCATCACAACAGTTGTAAATTCGTTTGGCGGTGCGTGGTTTGACAAAGATATGCGTCCAGCCATTGATTCAGATGAGTGGCGTGCGGCGATCAATTTCTATGTTGATTTGCTTGGCACCTATGGCCCTCCAGGATCTGAAGGCAACTCATTCAACGAAATTTTAGCGCTTTATAACGAAGGCAAGTGCGGGATGTGGATTGACGCCACAATCGCTGCGTCCTTCCTAGAAGTTGATGGCGTTGCTTATGCGCAATCACCGCACGCTCGTAACCCCGTTGGTGCTAACTGGTTGTGGGCTTGGGCAATGGCAGTACCTGCTGGTTCACCTAATGCTGTCGAGGCTAAGAAATTCATCGAATGGGCAACATCCAAAGAATACGTTTTGGCTGTCGCCAACCACCCAGACTTTGGTTGGGGTTCGGTGCCAACTGGTACGCGTACATCAACTTATGCATATCCAGAGTTTCTTGCTGCGGCTCCGTTCGCCGAGGCTGAAATTACGGCGCTGCAATCTGCTGCACCTGAAGCCACAGAAGTGAAGCCATATGTTGGTGTTCAATTCGCGGCTATCCCAGAATTCCCTCAAGTCGGGAGTGCCGTTGCACAGGAAATGGCTGCGGCGCTCTCCGGTGCCAAATCTGTAGACGAAGCACTGGCAGCATCACAAGCGGCAGCTGATGCTATCATGAGAGAAGCTGGTTACTACGAATAAACAGTAGCTCTCCCGCCCAAAAAGAAGGGTTCGGATATCGGATATCCGAACCCTTCGTCAGTGAAACACTGCGCATCGTTTCTCCGGCAGCCATTTGCAGCGACCATGGTTGCTTGACAAGCGATTGAACGAAAATGACTCTAGAGAACAATTGAACGTAAAGGGTGTGCCAATGGCCGACCGAAAGCTTTCGCGTCTAATGCAGGCGCCCGCCGTGATCCTGCTCTTAACATGGATGCTGGTTCCGCTTTGTATTACTTTGTTCTTTTCCTTCATTCGCTATGTTTTGGCGAGCTCAATTCGTCCTGAATGGACGAGCCCCAGCATTGAAAACTGGCGCGGGTTTGGAAACTATTTGTTTGTCTGGAACAATGACGGGTTCTGGCTGGCTGTTTATAATTCGATTTTCATTGTTACATCGATCATCGTTTTGACGGTTGTTCTTGGCTTGGCAATTGCGATTCTTGTTAATCGGACATTTCCGGGCCAAGGCATCGTTAGGGTTATGCTGATTTCTCCTTTCTTTGTCATGCCCGCGGTGAATGCGGTACTATGGATCAATATGA
>NZ_CAKZPW010000167.1:0-3416 GCF_937139385.1 uncultured Maritalea sp.
TGCAGGGTTTTGGCCAACAAAAAACCAATAGGCAACCCCACCGACAACCGCCAGCAGTACAATCGCTGCGACTGAGGCGACAATTGGCAATATGCTGCCACCACGCCTTGGTTCGTCGTCGTAGTTCGCTTTGCGTTCTGGCTGAACGGATTGGTGCGCCACAGGATCGACAAAATCGCGTGCTGTTGGAGCTTCAGGCTCTAGCCTTGGTTCTCTTAGCTGCGCCGTCGAAGCACGTGCTGCCGCCACGGGTGACTTTTCAACACTTGGTCGTGTGCCGGCAGCTGATGCCAAAGCCGCCAAAATTGCGGCCTCTGCCGCATCTGCTGGTTGAGGATTTGTCGTAGGAGGGCTGTTTGTATCAGCGATTAAGTTTTCAATTTCAGTGAGCGGATCTTCAACTTCTTCTGAAAGGTCAGCACCGTCGCTGGTTTGAGATGGTGGCACAGCAAATTCGTCTTCCCCAACCGGCACTTGCAAGTTCTGCTGAGGGATATACTCAAAATCACCACCAGAAGCAGCGGAACGCCGTTCAAGGTTATCGGAGAGCTCTGATTCAATCCCCTTTTCAGGCTGATCATCATTTGGCTGAGACGTTGGTCCGCTCGGCACAGGAATTGGATCAAACTCTGGAGCAACAGGCTCAGCGGACTGGTGTTCAACATCTTCAATGATGGCTGCAATGCCGTCTAAAACGTCCGGAGTAGGAATGGTTTCATCGACATCAAAACTTGCGGCTTCAGCCATTTCATCCATTTGAGATGGGGCAAAATCCAAATCTTCTGTTTCCGACCGTGAATCTGCTGCATTGTCCACACCCATTTTGATGTTGTGGGAAAAATCGAACTCGAACGCGGAGCCCGTTGTGTTTGCAGGCTCTTGCATCTCGTCAGATGGCTCCGTCGGCGACGGGGTCCGAATTGCGGTCACGCCTTCGCCGATCTGCGAAAACGGGGCTGTATCACCGCTTTTCGAAAACGGCAGAATTTCGCCAGCACCCTGCTCAGTTTGTGGTTGGGCAATATCCTGTGACGACTGGTCCGCTTCAATTTGTTGTTCAAACGATCTTTGTGCGTCCTTCTTTTCGCGGGCATCTGCAGCGAGCTGAGCACGTTCATCAACCGATTTGGAAACGGAGGCCTGCTTTGCATCGTCTGCAACAATGCGCGCAAGTTCTGCAATCAAATCATCTGTTTGATCCGTTGCCAGGTTGTTGCGATCGTTCGAATTTGTCATTTTGTTCGGCCAATAACGTTAGTTATGACCCTCACCTCTACATTCACGACACTGTATTTTATAGCTGGTAACCCAGCAATGTGCCTGAATTATGATAGTTCATCTGGCGCGGATACTCCAAGAATGCCCAATCCATTACGCAAAATCTGTCGGACAGCATTCACCATTGCGAGTCGCGCCAATGTTATTGTCCTATCTTCATGATTAACAAATCGTAACTGCGGCTCTTCTTTGCCTTTAGTCCAGAATGCATTAAACGCGCCGGCTAACTCATGCACATAGAAAGCAACCCGGTGCGGCTCATGCGCAACTGCAGCAGCCTCAATGGCCCGCGGAAACTGCCCCATTACTTTTAAAAGCGTCAACTCTGCCGGATGAGAGAGCAAACTAAGGTCTGCAGACTTCAAGGAATCCGGAGAAACATCAAGTTCTGGTACGTCCCGCGCTGCGTTTCTAAAAGCGGAACATGCCCGCGCATGTGCATATTGGACATAAAACACAGGATTATCACGGGTTTGCTGCGTCACAAGGTCAAAATCGAAGTCCAACGGTGCTTCATTCCGGCGGAACAACATAATAAAGCGTACCACGTCTTGTCCCACTTCTTCCACCAAATTGGCCATGGTGACAAAGTTGCCGCTCCGTTTTGACATTTTGGCGGGTTGGCCGTTGCGCAACAAGTTCACCAACTGACAAATCTTGACGTCCACTTCAGCTTCACCACCTGAAACAGCTTTTCCTGCAGCTCCCAACCGTTTGATGTAACCCGCGTGGTCGGCGCCAAGTACCACAATCTGAGAGTTATAACCGCGAAGATATTTGTTCCGGTGATAGGCGATGTCAGCCGCAAAGTAGGTGTATGATCCGTCAGACTTAACAAGAGCTCTGTCAGTGTCATCGCCGAATTGGGTGGCTTTGAACAGTGTTTGCTCGCGATCTTCCCATTCTTCAGGTGTTTTGCCTTTCGGCGCTTCAAGTGTGCCTTGATAAACAAGACCCTGCTCACGAAGCCAATCAAGCGTTTCCTTGATGTCGCCGCTGTGGGTGCGGCGTTTTGCGGTGATCCTGTTCGGGGGCTGCCTTATTCTAACCCTCGCGACCTTGCTGGTTGGACCAGAGGTGAAAGGCGCAAAGCGCTGGCTATGGTTCGGCAGCTTCACCTTGCAGCCAACAGAATTTCTAAAGCCTGCCTTTGCAGTGGTCGCGGCGTGGATGTTTGCGCAGCAACAACGCAGTTCGGAAATCCCCGGCAATATGATTGCTATAGGGCTGTATGTGGTTGTGGTGGCATTGCTGTTATCGCAACCGGATGTGGGGATGACATTGGTGGTGTCCGCCGTATGGTTTGCGCAGTTCTTTTTAGCGGGCTTGCCCATTCTCTGGGTAGTGATGTTTTTGGGGCTTGGCATTGTTGGTGCAGCCGGGGCTTATATCTTTTTCCCCCATGTCACCAACCGCGTCGATCGGTTTTTAAAACCGGATGTGGGGGAGAATTATCAGATTGAGCGCGCCATGGAAGCGTTTCAGACCGGTGGCTTTTTTGGCGTTGGACCCGGCGATGGGTCGGTGAAACGGGTTGTGCCCGACGCGCATACAGATTTTATCTTTGCCGTGGTTGGGGAAGAATTTGGCGTTCTGTTCTGTCTGGTACTTGTGGGGTTGTTCACCTTTATTGTGCTGCGCGGGTTTAGCCGTTTGTTGGAAGAAAAGAATTTCTTTGTGGTTTTGGCGGCTGCCGGCTTGCTGACCCAGTTTGGCTTGCAGGCGATCATTAATATTGGGGTGAACCTTCGCCTAATGCCGACGAAGGGCATGACCCTGCCGTTTATTTCCTATGGCGGATCATCCATGCTGGCGCTGGCCGTTTTGATGGGCATGTTGCTGGCACTGACGCGCCGCCGCGCCGGGGGGAGTGATCTTTCATGACAACCCCAAGCAAACATATGGTTTTGGCAAGCGGCGGTACTGGCGGGCATATTTTCCCCGCCCGCGCGCTTAGTGCAGAATTGATTGCGCGCGGCTATCAAGTCACCTTGATGACCGATAGCCGAGGCGAGGCGTATGAAAGCCTGTTTCCGGGCGTTGAGATTGTGCAGATCAAAGCGGGCTCGCCATCGGTTGGTGGGCTGAAGGGCAAGATATCGTCTGTGCTGAAATTGGGACTGGGTTTTCTTCAGTCG
>NZ_CAKZPW010000168.1:0-15965 GCF_937139385.1 uncultured Maritalea sp.
GACTTTCAACTGGCGCAACCATCGGCATTTTGGGTGGTGGGCAATTGGGGCGCATGATGGCGCTTGCCGCCCATAGATTGGGCCTGAACACACACATTTATTGCCCGGACGAAAATAGCCCCGCATTTGCGGTTACCCCCCATAAAACTGTTGCAGCCTATGAAGATATCGCGGCCCTGACAAAATTTGCGCAAAGCGTTGATTGCGTAACTTACGAATTTGAGAATGTGCCTGCCCAAACAGCCGCTGCAATAACCGAAGCGGGAACCGAGCTGTTCCCTTCGGCCAAAGCACTTGAAATTTCGCAGGATCGTCTCGTTGAGAAACGCTTCATATCAACAGTTGGTATTGAAGTTGCGCCTTACGCCAAAGTTGATAACCAACAAGAGTTAGCAGCTGCTGTAAAAAAGATCGGTCTTCCCGCAGTGCTGAAAACCCGTCGTTTTGGTTATGACGGCAAGGGCCAAACCATGCTCAAAACCGCACAGGATGTGGAAACAGCTTTTGACACTATCGGAGCGCAACCCGCCATTTTGGAAGGTTTTGTGCCTTTTGAAAAAGAGATCTCCGTGATCATTGCTCGAGACCAAGCCGGACATGTGGCCGCTTACGACCCGGCTGAAAACGTGCATCAAAACCATATTCTAAAAACCTCAACTGTACCCGGCGACATTAATGTCGATGTCTGCGAAACAGCAAAATCCATTGCTACCCAGCTCATTATTGCTTTGGACTATGTTGGGGTTATGGGCGTTGAGTTTTTTGTGGTTCAAACCGACAGCGGCACTCAATTGGTGGTCAATGAAATCGCGCCAAGGGTCCACAATTCTGGGCACTGGACACAAGCGGCGTGCTTAAATGATCAGTTTGAACAACACATTCGCGCGGTGGCAGGCTGGGACCTTGGCAGCCCTGAACGGCACGCAGATGTTGTGATGGAGAATCTAATCGGTGATGAAATCATTGCCGGGATGAAAACCACAGAATCGAATACCCAAGTTCATCACTATGGCAAATCTGAAATCCGTGCGGGCCGGAAGATGGGCCACATCAATCGCATTTTTGCCAAAAAAGGCGTAAATTAGGGCGCTTTTGCTGCAAATTTACGTGCCAAGCGCTGGACAAGCCACATCAGGTTTGGTATCTACCCATCCAACGCTTGGCTGGTGCTGCTGGCCGAAGCGCATTTGGCTTTTTGTCAAAGCGCTAAATGAAATTCTGGTTTAACTCTTTTGAAGGTGGTGTGCCGCGTGCAAGTAGTCGTTCGCGATAACAATGTAGATCAAGCTCTTCGAGCTTTGAAAAAGAAACTTCAACGCGAAGGTGTATTTCGTGAAATGAAGTTGCGTAACTACTATGAGAAACCTTCTGAGAAACGTGCCCGTCAAAAGGCAGAAGCTGTGCGTCGCGCCCGTAAATTGGCTCGCAAGCGCTTGCAGCGCGAAGGTTTGGTTACAACTGGTCGTCGCTAAGACGTCTCAGTAATCATAACAAGATTTTTAAACGCCGCTGATCATTTCAGCGGCGTTTTTCATTGTTTGAAGGCTCGAAGGAGCTGCTATTCAGCAGCTTCCTTAATCACGGTTTCTAATGCCTCTTGAAACACTTCCTCTGGCTGCGCGCCGGATAGGCCATATTTGTTGCCCAAAATGAAGAAGGGCACACCTTGTACGCCCTGTTGTGAGGCACTCACAGATGCATTTTCAACTTCTTTTTGCAAATCTTCACGCGTCACAAGCGCCAACACTTCTTCACGGGTGAAGCCATTGGCGGTGCCAATGTCAACCAAGACTTCCGGGTCCGAAATATTGAGCGCATCTAGATAGGTAGCTTTGCTCATCGCCATCGACATGGCGTGCTGGGTGCCCCTTGATTCAGCTGCGGCCACCAAAACCTGTGCGGCCTGAGATGGGTAACGCATTTTCTGTTTACGCATGTCCAAATCAAGGCCAGACTTTTTGGCTTCCGCCTCCAATCGATCCCACATTTCAGCGGGATCTACACCATACTTGCGCTTCAGCATCGTTTCACTATCCTCCCCCTCTTTGATGGCGTTTGCATCAAGCAGATAGGGATGGTGAAAAATGGATACTTTGGTACCATCGTTAAGTGCGGCAATCGCTTTGTTCAAACGATGAATGCCAACCAAGCACCATGGGCAAACCGGATCGGAAAAAATATCTATACGTAGTTCAGCCAATGGGCACTCCTTCGGACTACTTTGAAGATTTTAAAAGCCCAACGGCTTTCCTGAATTTTACAATGTGATCTGAAATGCCTGACTGAGCAGTATTCGTCCAATAACGAATATGTGTAATCAGGCGCAGATCATCCAACCCGAACTTTGAGTACAAGATGTGAACTTTGTGCTCTAAAACGCCACGGCCAAAAAGGTCAAATCCACCCACTGGCCCACCAAGCACATCGCCTTGCCAAAAGAACAAAGGATGTGGCTCATCATACATGTTCGTCCAACGCACAGCGGAAAAAACCGCACCATGATGCGCATATGCACGAGGCGCCTTTAAAGCCCAATCAGCCGTGGTTTCAGGAATGGGCATCCCTGCGTAGTTGGGGCTAAATTCCAATTTGTCCGGCGTGTAGAGCACGCCGAAATCCTCATTGTACGGTCGCGGAGGCACAACCGGAAACAAGCGCTCTTCTTTCAGCTTCTCAAAGTTCTGAACCCCACGCGCAATCAAAAATTGGGCGTGGCTGAGAGGTGAACCAAGGGTCACAAGATCTGTGATCTTCCAGTAAGCTTTAGTTTTTTGTCCCAATTTGTTGGTGACTGGCCCAGACAATCGGATCGCCTTGGCCACATTTGCCTGCACAGCCTGATAAGCTTCAACCGTTAGATCATTCCAATAGCGACTTTTGTGGTTTTCAACGAACAAATCATGTTCAAACAGCGCTTGGCGTACCCGTGCCGAAGGTGGATTTTCATTGGTAGGTCCAAGCTCTTCCCACAATAGATGCAAAATATCATAGGCTACGACCGACCCCAATGAATGGGCAACAATCACGATGCGATCGTAGGTTGGATCATTGTGCAAATCGCGCAAGAGCATCAACCCGCGCTCACGCACATCGTGCCGACGTTTAACGGTGTCCGGGTGCGCACCAAGATAGCCAGCCACATCACCAAGATAGGGGAGAAAAAACATGCCGGTTAGAATTGTGATCAACACCGTTCCACCGACCACGCCCGAACGCACCTCAACCCCGCTAATGCCAAAAAGCGTATAGTAAACCAGCAAGGTGATGACGAAATAGGCGGGCCAGCGCAATATCCAGCGCAATGCGGGAACCAACCTCCCCAGCCCCACCATCAGGCCCAAATTAAGCACCCCCAAAAAGGTCACTTCCCAAATATCAAGCTGAGCGGTGCCGCCATCCAAATTCCACCAATCCAGCTCAAATATTGTGCCAAGTCCCAACAGCACCACGCCAAAAGCCACAAGCCCAATCAGCACAATGAGAAAACAAAGCGCCGCCCATGGCCAAACCATGCGATCGGTTACATATTGGGGGCGTACCATGACAATGCGCAGCAACCACCGCCACAAATTGCGCAGCTTGGCGTCATCTAAAACATCGGCATAATAAAACTCGAAGAAGTCGGTCCGCTTGCCGTCTTTTGCCGGGGGTGTTGTGATGCGCTGCAAGTCATGGCTACCGGTCTTACAATCGGGCACAATCCAACTTTTGTTGCCATCTGGCCCAATGTTACGGTCACCTGAATTGAGCATGCTTTTGTCGGTGGTCCAAAGCGTTTCGACAATCCGACGCATCATCCCCATTGGGCGCTGTTCGCCCATGCCATGCACAACAACTATTGCTTGTTTTTCACCTGCCATGAGACAATGTACCCGTCAGAAACCCATTGGCGCCAAGGTGGACCAATTCGCAAAGTGAAACAAGTTCCACAGCCTCATTCTTTGAACCAGATGCTCACTTTTGCTTGAGATAGTGTGAGGCATTTTTTTGAGCCCGGTTAAGAAGCGCAAACAATTGCACCGCTTCCTTTTCTGAAAACCCTTCGAGCACAACTTCGTTGACTTCAGTGTACAAAGAGCGCAAATGCGCCTTCTCTTGGCCTTTATTTGTAGCAGAAACCAAAACCGAACGTGCATCGGTACAAGATGCGCATTTCTCTACCCAACCCGCCTTTTCCATTCGATCCACCAGACGCGAAACCGCTGGTTTTTCAGACCGCATATAACGGGCAAGGTCGCCAACACTGACCGCTTTGCGCTGCCACAAGACACACAAAACAATCCACTGCTGGGGCGAAAGGTCGTGCGGCTCCAGCAAATGTGCCAAAATTTGGCGCGCTCGGGCAGCAGTTATGTTGACCAAACGGCCCAATGAATCCGCAGGTGGATCAATCGTTTCTTTTTGCATGTGACTTTTTAGTTTACATGGAACATAATTTATATTACATGTAAACTAACAGATATCAACCACTTTGAAAACAAAAAGGTGCACCCCATGGCTGCAACAACTGTGACCAAATACTCCCGCGCAATTCGTATTCTGCATTGGGTGCTCGCACTACTGCTAATCGGCTTACTGATTGCAGGCACAATCATGCACAACACCGCTGACGAGGCGACCAAGTTCGCCATCCTCAAACTGCACGCACCTTTAGGCCTATTGGCTGGCATTCTACTCTTCGCCCGCACCTATTTTGCTTTCACCCAACCTCGCCCCGCGGCTGACCCCAATTGGTCACTTGCTGTGAAGTGGGGATCAAAGATCATTCATATCCTGCTTTATGTGTTTCCACTCGCATTGGTGGGCTCAGGCATAGCAACAATGGTGGCATCCGGGCTCGGCGAAATCTTGCAATCTGGACAAACAGCACCTTGGCCCGAACTTTCAGGCATCGCGCTTGCGGGTGCTCACGGCCTGTTCGCCAAGCTGTTTTTGGCCAGCCTCGTTTTACACATTGCTGGCGCAATCTATCACCAAGCCATCATCAAAGACAATTTGATCGCCCGCATGATGCCCGGAAAATAACATAAATCAATACAAACAGGCGCAAGGGCAATTTGCCCTTGCATCTATAGTCACTAGAGCTTTTATAAAGCCTGCATCTTATTTAAAAGGTGCATTATGAAAGACCACAACTATCTCGCCCAAACGCAACTTTTGGATTTTCAATCTCAATCGATCCAAGACCTTATTCACGCGCGAAATTGGCAAGACCTCACCGAACACGACAAAATTGGTGCCGCTTACACATTTGTTCAAAACGAGATTAAATTCGGCTACAACCGGGCAGACAACACTCCTGCCAGCAATGTCCTTAAAGACGGGTACGGGCAGTGCAACACCAAAGGCACGCTTTTAATGGCGCTACTGCGCGCCCTAAACATAGCTTGTCGCCTACATGGGTTCACAATCAAAAAATCGCTGCAGCGTGGCGTTGTACCCGAACTGGTATATGCCATTGCACCAAACAGCATATTGCATTCATGGGTTGAGGTGAACTATCAGGATAAATGGATAAACCTAGAGGGATTCATCCTCGACACCCCATTTCTAGAACAACTGCAACAAGAGTTTGCCGGGCAATCTAGCATTTGTGCATATGGGGCTGGCACCGACTGTTTGGAAGATCCAAAGGTCGATTGGAATGGCACAGATACCTATATCCAACGCACCGGCATCAACAAAGATTTCGGTTTGTTCGACAGTCCAGATCAGTTTTATGCTAACCACAAACAAGCTTTTAGCCCGCTTAAGAACTGGCTCTACCAACACGTCATCCGGCACTGGATGAACAAACGGGTCGAAAAACTACGCCAAGGAATAATACCCAGCATCCCAACAAAAAAGGGCGCTCACTGAGCGCCCTCTTCGATCTCGACTTTGAGAATATGAATTAGTGGCCAAAAGCCTTCACAATATCTTCTGTCATTTTTTTCGCATCACCAAACAACATCATGGTGTTATCGCGGAAGAACAACTCATTCTGAACCCCCGCATAACCCGCCGACATGCCGCGTTTGATGAACAAAACTGTGCCTGCATTTTCAACGTCCAAAACTGGCATGCCATAAATGGGTGAAGTTTTGTCAGTCTTGGCTGATGGGTTGGTCACATCATTCGCGCCAATCACAAAGGCCACGTCCGCTTGCGAGAATTCTGAGTTGATATCTTCCAACTCAAAAACCTCATCATATGGCACGTTAGCTTCAGCCAAAAGAACATTCATATGACCCGGCATACGACCCGCCACAGGGTGGATCGCATATTTGATCTCCACGCCTTCAGCTTTGAGCAAATCGCACATTTCACGCAACGCGTGCTGAGCTTGTGCAACCGCCATGCCGTAACCCGGCACGATGATCACTTTGCCCGCGTTCTTCATCATGAAGGCCGCATCGTCGGCAGAGCCTTGTTTGACCGGCCGGGTTTCTTCTTCACCATCGGCCGCAGCACCACTGTCGCCACCAAAGCCACCAAGGATCACAGAGATAAACGAACGGTTCATCGCTTTGCACATGATGTAAGAAAGGATCGCACCTGAAGAGCCCACCAGCGCACCGGTGATGATCAATGCAGTGTTGCCAAGGGTAAAACCAATGCCTGCAGCCGCCCAACCCGAATAGGAGTTGAGCATTGAAACAACCACCGGCATATCCGCGCCACCAATTGGGATAATCATCAAACCACCCAAAACCAACGCGAGGACAGTAATTGCCCAAAACAGCATTGGATCTGCAGTAACAGTAAACTGCCAAATCAGATAGATCAGCAAAAGACCAAGCGCGATATGCAACGCATGACGCATAGGCAAAATGATCGGTTTACCCGACATATTGCCGTTGAGTTTAGCAAACGCGATTACAGAACCTGTAAACGTGAACGCACCAATAGCGACGCCAAGGCTCATTTCAACCAAGGCTTGCGCGTGGATATGACCGTCTGTTGTGATGCCAAAAGCATCTGGGGCATAAAGTGCTGCCGCAGCAACAAAAACAGCCGCCAAACCAACCAACGAGTGAAACGCTGCCACCAATTGGGGCATATCGGTCATCGCGATACGACGGGCCATTACGCCCCCGATCACGCCACCAATGCCGATACCAGCAATAATCAACACCCAAGACAATAGATCAGATGGCGCGGCAACCATTAGCGTGGTCACAACAGCAATGGCCATCCCAACAATACCATAAGTATTGCCACGACGCGCGGTTGCTGGAGAGGAAAGGCCCCGAAGCGCCATGATGAAGAGCACCCCGGAAACGAGGTACAATAGAGCTGCAATATTTGCGGAAATCATATCGCTTACCCTTTCTTCTTATACATGGCGAGCATGCGTTGGGTGACCATGAAGCCACCAAAAATATTCACGCTAGCGAAAACGAGCGCCAAGAATCCAAACACTTTGGAAATCCAATTGCCATCCGCCGCCAAATGCACGCCAACAGCAAGCAATGCACCAACAACGATCACCGAAGAAATCGCATTGGTCACGCTCATCAAAGGGGTATGCAAGGCGGGGGTTACCGACCAGACAACAAAATAGCCAACGAAAATCGCGAGCACAAAAATCGCCAATCGAAAGACGAATGGATCGATTGAACCACCCGACGCAGCCGATGCAGCAGCACCCGTAGCGGTTGAAAGTTGATCTAATGATGCAATCATGATTTCGCTCCCTTCTCGCCCGCAAAGGCAGGATGCACAACCGCGCCATCACGCGTCAGTTGTGTTGCAGCCACCAGTTCGTCTTCTGGGTTAACCGCCAATGTTTTTGCTTCCTTGTCGACAAGTGTCTCAAGGAATGAAGCCAGGTTTTTCGCATAAAGCTGAGACGCAGATGAAGCCACACGACCGGCCATATTCTCAAAGCCAATGATTTTGACGCCCTTGTGGTCAACAATCTCATTGGGTTTTGCGCCCTCAACATTGCCACCACGTTCAACCGCCAAATCAACAATCACCGAACCCGGCGCCATTGATTCAACCATTTTCTTGGTGATCAAACGCGGGGCAGGACGACCCGGAATGAGCGCTGTGGTAATCACCACATCTTGCTTTGCGATATGGGTAGCAACAAGCTCGGCTTGTTTGGCCTGATACTCTTTGCTCATCTCTTTGGCGTAACCGCCAGACGTTTCAGCTTGCTTGAACTCTTCGTCTTCAACCGCGACAAACTTACCGCCCAAAGATTCAACTTGCTCTTTTGCTGCTGGGCGAACGTCGGTTGCTGAAACAATTGCCCCCAAACGTTTGGCTGTCGCAATTGCTTGCAGACCTGCAACACCGGCGCCCATCACAAAGGCTTTGGCGGGGCGAATTGTGCCCGCTGCCGTCATCATCATGGGGAAAGCCCGATCAAATGCCACAGAGGCTTCAATGACGGCTTGGTAACCAGCAAGGTTGGCCTGTGAGGACAAAACATCCATCACCTGCGCGCGGGTAATCCGCGGCATGAACTCCATTGAGAACACATCAAAACCAGCTTTTGCAAGCGCCTTAATGTCTTTCTCATTGCCGAACGGATCCATTTGCCCGATGACCAACGCACCCTTTGCCGCGCCCTTTAGGGCTGTGGCTGTTGGTCGCCGCACACTCAGCACCACATTGGCACCTTTTAGTGTTGCAGCGGCGGTGGCAGAAATTGTCGCTCCTGCCTCCTTATAGTCCGCATCGGGTATTTTAGAACCTTCACCAGCTCCTTTTTCGATGCTCACTTTTGCACCGAACCCGATAAATTTTTTAACCGTTTCCGGTGTGGCCGCCACACGGGCTTCATTGGCGGCAGTTTCGCGTAAAATCGCTATCTTCATGCCTTACTCCCTGAATCTGCGAACAGATTCAAACGCATTAACAATAATGCGCCGCCCCCACATTTGCGGCACGTAAAAACTCGTCAGCTATTAGGCAACGAGGAAGAAATACATCAAGACCAACACCACAACGATGGCGATGGTTGCCCATTTAAAAAGGCTCATGACGCCTGCATAGGTCTTTGATTGCTCTTCGTACAATTTTTCAGCTTCAGTGCTCATTTGTATCTCCGTTTAATGAACCTAATTCGAATGCCGATCAGGCATCCATTTCTTCTAACTCGTCAATTAGACCTTCGATCATCGAAAGACCAAGCGACCAGAAATCTGGATCTTTGGCATCTAACCCAAATGGCGCCAACAAGTCTGAATGGTGTTTGGACCCGCCAGCGCGCAACAAGTCAAGATAACGTTGTGCAAATCCGTCCTCTGATTTTTGATATTGCGCATAAAGTGAATTCACCAAGCAGTCCCCAAATGCATAAGCATAAACATAGAACGGTGCATGGATGAAATGGGGAATATATGACCAAAAGCTCTCATAGCCTTCGTTGAGCACCACAGATGGGCCAAGGCTCTCCTTGCTCACATCCACCCACATTTTATTGAGTTCTTCAGACCGCAACTCGCCATTTCGACGCGCTTCATGCACTTTGCGCTCAAATGTATAGAAAGAGATTTGCCGCACAACCGTGTTCAGCATGTCCTCAACTTTACCTGCCAACAAGGCAAAACGTGCTTGCTTGTCAGTTGTTGCATCAAGCAACGAGCGGAAGGTCAGCATTTCCCCGAATACGCTGGCCGTTTCAGCCAATGTCAAAGGCGTTGACGCCATAAGGGGACCTTGATCAGCGGCCAACACTTGATGCACGCCATGCCCCAATTCGTGGGCCAAAGTCATCACGTCACGCGACTTGCCCAAATAGTTGAGCATTAAATAGGGGTGTGCGCTTGGCACCGTTGGGTGGGCAAATGCGCCCGGCGCTTTTCCGTCACGCACCGGCGCGTCAATCCAACCTGAGCCAAAAAATGGTTTCGCGACCTCTGCCAATTCAGGTGAAAACTTACTATAGGCAGACATCACCATGTCCGTAGCTTCGTCCCACTTGAACAAACGGTCATCATCATTAGGCAATGGCGCATTGCGGTCCCAAGCGTTGAGTTTTTCCATGCCAAACCATTTGGCCTTCATCGCATAGTAGCGGTGGGACAATTTTGGATAAGCAGTGCGCACAGCACTCTCAAGCGCATCTACCACTTCACGTTCAACCGAGTTTGCCAGGTGTCGACTATCGGCGACATCCTTATAACCGCGCCAACGATCAGAGATTTCTTTGTCTTTGGCCAATACGTTGGTGATGTGCGTGAAAAGGCGTTGATTTTCGCCAAGCGTACCCACCAATCCTTTAAACGCCGCTTCGCGCTTTTTGCCGTCCTTATCGGTCATTTGCGTCAATGTGGGTTCAAGCGACAGCTTTTTCCCATCCACATCAAACTTCAAGCTGGCCATAGTTTCATCAAACAAACGGTTCCACGCAGAACGTCCTGAAACTGACTTGTCGTGAAAAAGCTCTTCAACTCGATCTTCTAGTTGATAGGGCTTGGCTTTGCGCAACTCGATAAACCACGGTTTATAGCGGGCTAAGGCCGCATCCTTTTCAAAAGCAGCGTCCAAAATTGCGTCATCTACCCGGTTTAACTCCAGCGTAAAAAACAGCAAAGGGGTCGAGAAATTGGTCAGTCGCTCATTCATGTCGCCCATGAACTTTGATCGATCAGGGTCTGATGTGTTTTGGGCATATTGCAAATAAGCGTATGAACCTAAACGCCCCATCTTGTCGGAAAGCGCTTCGTAGCGAGTGATGGTTGCAAGCAGATCGCCATCTTTTGCCAAACCTTCAAGCTTGCCCTTAAAGTCATCAGCAAACTTTTTTGCTTCGCTTTCGCAATAAGCAATATCCGCATTTATCTCGTCACTATCGTGACCAGGATAAAGGTCCGTGAGATCCCACTGAGGTAAATCACCAAATTCTGCACCTGGCTTCTTTTCCGCCACCGCATCAAAAACCACATTGCTCATATCTAAATGTATCTCCAAAAGATTTGGAGCGGACATTAGCATATTCACCTAACTTGTGAAGGCCGCACCACCGCGCAGCCCCATAGAACAAGAAACAAGTTTACGTGTTCACAACATTTTTGAACGTGAGTTCGGCGAACATGAACAATTATACTTAAATCACTGTTAAGAACTCGCCCCTACCCTGCTCCAAAATAGAACAGTTTTATGATTCGCCCCGATTTCATTCGGGACGTGATCTAATCGATTGCGAGTAATATCAAGAATGGCCAAAGTCCTGATTATCGACGATGACCCGGTGCAATGCCGCCTTAGCACCCAAATTCTAAAGACCAACGGCTATGAAGCCTTTGAAGCCCTTTCTGGCGCTGAAGGCCTAAAACTGCTTGAAGATACTCAAATCGACGCCGTTATTCTTGATCTGATCATGCCTGAAATGGATGGCATGGCGGTCATGGCCGAAATGAACAAACGGAACCTGCCCCAACCCATAATCGTTCAAACTGCGAATTCGTCCATTGAAACAATTGTCACCGCCATGCGCCACGGGGCAACTGATTTCTTCGTTAAACCCGTTGCACCTGAACGCCTTGTCATTTCTTTACAAAATGCCCTAAAACGCCAAAGCCTTGAGACGTGTTTAAGAACGGAGCGGAACCGGTTGTCCGGTCACTTCGGTTTTGACGACATCATCACCAAATCTCCTGTTATGAACCGCGTTAAAGAACTAGGGGCAAAGGCCGGAGCATCCAACATTCCCGTTCTAATTGAAGGGGAAAGTGGCACAGGCAAGGAATTGATCGCACGCGCCATCCAAGCCTGCTCAAAACGCGCGAACAAACCATTCATCACCGTCAACTGCGGGGCGATCCCGGTAAATTTGGTTGAATCAACTCTTTTTGGTCACAAAAAAGGATCCTTTACAGGGGCGAATGCTGCCCAAAAAGGCAAATTTCAAGAAGCAGACGGTGGCACACTTTTTCTAGATGAAATTGGCGAACTTCCACTGGACATGCAGGTTAAACTGCTGCGGGCCTTGCAAGAAGGCGAGGTTGAACCTGTCGGGTCCACAACCCCTGAAAAGGTTGATGTCCGCATCGTCTCGGCCACCAACAAGCGCTTGCTCAACCTGACCAAAGAAGGCCATTTCCGCGAAGATCTATACTACCGTCTCAATGTCTTCCCCATTTACTTGCCGCCTTTGCGCGAACGTATGGATGATTTGGATGCGCTTATTGCGCACTTCATCGCCCGCTTTGGCGCAGAAGAAGGCCGCAATATTGCGCAATGTAGCGCAGAGGCCCTAACGCTCCTTAAGGGATACGACTGGCCGGGCAACGTCCGTCAACTCGAAAATACGGTTTATCGCGCGGTGGTGCTGGCCACCAATTCCGTCTTGGAGCCCAGCGATTTCCCCCAAATTTGCGCTTCAATTGAAGGGGCGGACCGGATCCGCACACAATTGGCAAGCCACCCGCATATGTCTATGCCCGTACATATCGACGACCTAACAACTCCAGCGCCAGAAGTACCAGCAACACTGACGAAGGAAAAAGATCGATTTGTAGCGGCAGACGGCGACATTGAACCCCTTGAACATGTAGAACGTGACCTCATCGCCTTTGCTTTGGATCAATATCAAGGCCGAATGAGCGCGGTGGCACGTGCGTTGGGCATCGGTCGATCAACGCTTTACCGAAAAATCAAGGAATATGGTCTAGAAGATAGCAATGCGGCATAATTGTAAGCAGATTGGCCGTTCAATTTTACGGTAACAATTATGCGAAAAGCTTGGTTTTGCCCCAAACTCAACGTATAAAACGCCAACATTTTTAAATTATTGAATGCGTTAAACGAAACGCAAACCAATAATAGCGTGTCCGGGCAAATGGTTAGCCCACAAAACGGTTGCGAGTTTTGAGGAACATAATGGGTTATAAATTTCGATCAGTGATTCTGGCCTTGAGTATCGCCAGCATTTCGTCATTTGGTGCACACGCTCAAGAAGCTGTTTTGGTCAATGGCGTTCAAGCAACACGAGTTGTTATTGGCCCTGCTGTTTCTCCTATGGCCAAAATCATTAAAGCGGGCCTGCGCGACGATTACTACGGCGCGAAATCTGGCACCCGCGCTTGGAAAAACGCTCAAGGTCTCTACTATTTTTACGGCGCCCGCAGCTTTGAGCCTATGTGGCTGCAAAATAATGGCGACCAGGTTACATTCTCGCCAAAAGCCCAAGAGATCGTTGAGCTATTCAAAAAAGCTGAGTTTGAAGGCTTACGCACCAGCGACTATTTAACCGACCAACTGGACATTGACGCCGCACAGGGTGACCCGCAAATGCTGGCACATGTGGAAGTTGCGTTCACTGACGCTGCAATTCTTTACGCAAAACATGCCGCGGGCGGGCGAATTGCGCCAAGCGCTGTTTCAAGCGCCATTACATTGCACCCAACGCGCGTGGATCTGGCAAAATTGCGCGTAGATCTGGTCAGCTCGGACAATCCTGCCGCACTATTGCAAAGCATGCACCCAACTCATAAAGAGTTCTCAGCTCTTCGCGCAGAGTTGGCCAAACGCATTGCAGGGCCCAAAATCGAGCAAATTATTGTGCCTGATGGCAAGTTGATGAAGCTAGGTAAAACCGACGAACGACTGCCGGTTTTGCGTGAACGGCTTGGTCTGACACTAGACGATCCAGCAAATGAATTCATTTACGATCAATTCGCCGAAGACGCGATAAAAGACTTCCAAACATCGATCGGTCTCATTGCTGATGGCGTTGTTGGCCCAGCCACAATTGCGGCCCTAAATGGCGCACATGGTGCCAGCGCGCAAGACATCGTTGCCAACATGGAACGCTGGCGCTGGATGCCCAAAAATCTGGGTGATTTCCATGTTTTCGTGAACATCCCTGAGTTCAAATTGCAAGTCGTGAAGTCTGACAAAGTGGAACACGCTACCCGTGTTGTGGTCGGCAAACCAAAACATATGACACCGGTCTTCTCCGACGAGATTGAACATGTTGTGGTCAATCCCTATTGGAATGTGCCTTCTTCAATTGCAACAACAGAACTTCTACCTAGCGCCAATGGAAATCCGGGCTATTTTGACAGCCGCAATTACGAATTATTGGCCGGTGGAAAAGTCATCAACGCCTCTTCTGTAGATTGGGCAAACATCAACCCTAAAAACCCACCTTTCCGCATCCGCCAACGCCCAGGCAGTGGCAATGCATTGGGCACCATCAAGTTTTTGTTCCCCAATCAGCATTCCGTTTATCTGCACGACACGCCTTCTAAATCATTGTTCAGCAGAACTTACCGCGCCTATTCGCATGGCTGCGTGCGCGTTCATAACCCACTTGAGTTCGCAGACGCACTCTTACGCTATGAGCCATCGCTAAATCTTTCTCAGATTAAAGGCATGATGGGCGGTAACGAAAAATGGAACAATTTGAAAACACATGTGCCAGTTCATCTCGCCTATTTCACCCTTAGGGTGGACCCGGACGGCACAGTGCGTAGCTTTGGTGATGTCTATGGCCACCACAAGAAACTTGTTGATCTGCTCAACAGCTAAATATCACTCAACCAACAATTTTACGCCTTCGGATTAACCTCGCTGGGCATTTTGACGCACCGCCTTGGTTCGGCCCCTTTTCTCACCCATATTTTAAGGGTAAGTTCCGTACACTGAGTTTTACTCATGGGGTAGCAAACGCTCTTATCGTTAATAAAATCGCATCTTGTTTGGTGTAGATTATATAAAGTTTTAGCGTTAAGGGCGTCCGAAAATTGTTGGGTATATTGGGCACACTCTATACATGCGCGATCAAGCGCACCTTTTTATTGTTGGTTGCCACACTTGTTGTAGCGACAGGTTTGGCCAGCCCAGCCGCGGCTGCGCGTGATCGCACGCTGTACCTTTATTACACACACACCAAAGAAACCGCCAAAATCACATACAAACGCAACGGCCGTTTTGACACAAAAGGTCTTGCGCAACTGAACCATTTTTTGCGCGATTGGCGCCGCGACGAACCCACAAAAATGGACCCACGGCTTTTTGACCTGATTTGGGAAGTCTACAATGAAGTGGGCGCATCGAAACCAATTCACGTGGTCTCGGCGTACCGTTCGCCAAAAACCAATGAAATGCTGCGCTCGCGCTCAAGCGCTGTAGCGAAAAACTCTAACCACACGCGTGGATTGGCCATGGATTTCTTCATTCCTGGTGTTTCTATTTCGAAGCTTCGCCAAGTGGCCATGAAAAAGCAAATGGGGGGCGTGGGTTATTACCCAACATCTGGCAGCCCATTCGTTCACCTAGACACAGGCAGCGTACGCGCTTGGCCGCGCATGACAACGGCCCAACTCAAGAAGATTTTCCCTAAGGGCAAAACGCTTCACATTCCTTCAAATGGCGTTCCATTGTCCAAAGCCGGATATGCAACCGCACAAGCTGAATATAAACGTTGTAAGCAGGTGCCATGTAGCGGCGCATCCTCAACACGTCTTGCAAGTGCTGCAAAAAAAGACACCAAGTCGGCCAGTTCAGGCTCTGGTCGAACTTTGCTCGATGTATTGTTTGGCAACAACAAAGACCAAGTTGAAGTGGCAAAAAAACCAACTTCAATCAGCACCCCCGTCAAAGTTGCTGCTTTGGGTCAACTGCCTCCAAAACGCCCCACATCTTTGCCGCTAACGCTTGAAGCCACTCAATCCTTACCAGCACCACTTGATGCGCCGGGCGAAACCGAAAGCCTTTTTGCCGTCACACCGCCGATCAAACCTGAAGCCATTCAAGTGGCAACAGCGAATCTGCTCGAAGATGAGCAGGCGATTGAAGATTTGCCTTCACGCTTTGCAGTCGCCTCAATTGATCCGGCACTAATCACAAACCCATCTCGCTTTGCGGTGGACGCTTCAAGCCAAGCCAATGAATTGCCACAAGTCCCAATGCGTCCGGGCACTGTGCCAGACACAAATGCTAGGATGCGTACTGACGAGTTTGCTGGGAAGGCTAATAAAGACAATACGGCTGATTTTATTGATGGCTTATTAGCTTTA